>NZ_SMAL01000002.1:0-300000 GCF_004342165.1 Natranaerovirga pectinivora
AACATGTTAAAGGGAATTGAGGATAAGTGCATTATTTTTTTACAAAAAAATAATGTTGAGGTTTTTACACCCCAACATTTATTATAGAACCATTTTTTTTAGAGATTAAACATAGGTAAACTTTTAAATGAAGTTGCAATCGTCTTTACAAAAATACTTACTTACCATATAATATAAGTATGTTTGTAAAAAAGGGGCGATGGACATGTATTACCTAAAAAAATTAGAAGAGCTAATTGAACTAGGTCACGGTACTATTTTAAGTTCTGATCTTGATAAATATGAAATTCCAAGAATATATCTCTCAATGATGGTGGCTGACGGTAAACTAGAAAGAGTAGATAGAGGGGTTTATGTATCCAACGATGCTATTCACGATGAAATGTATGCAATCCAAAGTAAGTATCCTAAATTTATATATTCACATGAGACGGCACTTTTTTTACATGGACTATCAGATAGGACACCATTTGAATATTCTGCAACTGTACCTAGTGGATATAAAGTAGTGGATAATGTTTCTGAGCGAGTTAAAGTTTATTACATCAAGAAAGACTTATATGATTTAGGAATAATTGATGTAAATACCCCATTTAGTAATCCTATAAAAGTATATAATATTGAAAGAACAATATGCGATATAGTGCGGAGCAGAAGCCGAGTAGATATTCAAATTTTGAATGAAGCATTGAAGAGATTTGTAAAATTGAAGCGGGTAGATTATTCTCTGCTTATGGACTATGCTAAAAGTCTTAAAATAGAAACAGTTCTAAAGAATTACTTGGAGGTGCTACTATGAATGGTAAAGCCATGAGTTTAAAGGCAAAAATTAGAAATCTTGCAAAGAAGAAAGATATCTCTGCTCAAGTTATTTTGTAGAATTATATGTTTGAACGGTTTCTTGAGAGATTATCAATATCAGATTATAATGACAAGTTTATTCTGAAAGGAGGGATGTTAATTGCTGCACTAGTTGGCATTGATAATCGAGCAACAATGGATATGGATGCAACGATTAAAAATTACCCAATTAATAGCGATGCGTTGACTAAGGCTATTAATGAAATATGTTGTTTAGAAGTCAACGATAATGTAGTGTTTTCATTTATAGGAATTGATTCCATAAGGGATGAGGATGTATATGGTGGATATAGGGTAAGTATAAAAGCAGATTATGACACGATTATTACACCAATTCAGATTGATATTACTACAGGTGATGCCATAACACCCAAAGAAGTATTCTATTTGTTCAAGATGATTTTTGAAGAAGGTACCATTGGCGTGTGGGCGTACAATATTGAAACGGTGCTGGCTGAAAAAGTTGAAACAATAGTAAGAAGAGGAGAGTTAAATACTAGACCAAGGGATTTTTATGATGTCTACATTTTGACCAAAACTCAGAAATTTGATAATTCGGTTTTTGTGGAAGCTTTAAGAAAGACTGCAAAACATCGAGAAACTTTTCACATTTTTAATGATATTGAAAAAAGAATTGAAGAACTTCAAAAAAGTGACTCATTGAAATCAAGATAGATAAAGTATACTAGAGATTATAGATATGCAGAAGAAATTTCTTATGATGAAGTAATTAATGCATTAAGGATATTGATAAAGTTTGTATCTAGAACCTAAAATTAAATCTTAGGTTTCGTTTTGAATAATTACTAATATACGTATATTGAGATTAATATAAGTATTAATGTAAAAATAAAAAGGCCTTCTTAAACTGATTTAAGTTTTAAAGCTTTTTAAATGTGAGAAATAAAACAAATGAAACTTTTAATAGATATAGGTTTTATTGACAGTACAAAAGACAATAAAATATTTGATTCAAAAAGAAATGAGATTATTAAAGGTATTACAAAAGTTATCTTAGAACAACTAGGCATAGAAGAACAATAACCATCTAATATAGAAGAACCACCATCTACTGTAGAAGGCAAACAAACTTTTTATAGAGTAATGGCAGGTTCTTTTTTAGTGAAAGAAAATGCAAATAAGCAAGTAGAGAACCTTAGAAAAGCGGGGTTTGATGCCACTATTCTAGAGTTTCATAAGTAGCACATATAACTTGACTTCTATCAAAAACAGAGTGATTAATGGTACTAACCAAATGATAGAAAGGGGGCAAGGCAATGCGTGTAAGAATTATTGAACCAACTAAAAAGGTAGAAAATAAAAAACTAAAAGTCTGTGCTTATGCAAGGGTATCAACAGATAACACTAAGCAAGGTGAGTCATTAGAAAATCAAATCACTTACTATAAAAGACTTATCACTTCAAACCCAGAGTATGACTTTGTCGGTATTTTTGCAGATAAGGGCATAACAGGAACAACAGAGAACAGACCAGAATTTAAAAGAATGTTAGACCTTTGTAGAGAGAAAAAAATAGATGTAATCATTACAAAGTCTATTTCAAGATTTGCTAGAAACACTCTAGATACTTTAAATTATGTAAGAACACTTAAGGAGCTGGGTATTGGGGTATTATTCGAAAAGGAAAATATCAATACATTAGATTCAAAAGGTGAGGTACTATTAACTATTTTAAGTTCACTGGCCCAAGATGAGTCAAGAAGTATTAGTGAAAACTCCACTTGGGGCATAAGGAGAAAGTTTGAACAAGGTAAAGTTATTGTAAACCATAAAAAATTCTTAGGGTATGATAAAGATGAAGATGGAAACCTTGTTATTAATGAAAAACAAGCTAAAATAGTTAAACGAATTTATAAAGATTTCCTAAATGGAAAAGGTGCCAATAGAATAGCCAAAGAATTGGAAGAGGAAAGAATACAAAACTGGAATGGAACAACTAAATGGTATGTAAGTAGTATTAGAAAAATGCTAACAAATGAAAAGTACAAAGGAGATGCTATACTTCAAAAGACCTATACAGTGGATTTCCTTACGAAGAAACGGGTAGAAAACAAAGGTGAAGTACCAATGTACTATGTAGAAGAAAGCCATCCAGCTATTATAGATAAAGAAATGTGGGAAACAGTATAGCTAGAGATGGAGAGAAGAAAAAACTATGTAGAAAGGTATGGACTAACCAAGATAGATTATTCGTGTAAGGAGAACCCTTTTGCTGGAAAAGTTATTTGTGGATGCTGCGGTAGTATTTTTGGAAGGAAAGTTTGGAACTCAACAGATGAAAGACTAAGGCGATATATTTGGAGATGTAATAGGAAGTATGAAATAAAAGGTAAAAAGGCTTGTGATAATAAGCACATAGATGATAAGGTTTTGTATGAAGCATTTATAAATACATTTAATATGGTGTTAGAGAATAAAGATTATTTTAAAAAGAAGTGGGAAGAGCATTTGGATAGTGATGATTTGCTAAAGAAGTATAAGGCAAAACAGTTTATAGAGATAATAGAAAAAGCAGAGCCACTAGTAAGGTTTGATGCAGATTTATTAAATATACTTATTGAGAAGATGGTTGTATTTGATGGAGGAATGATCATCTTATCCTTAATGGATGGGGCGGTTATAGAATGTAAAATTTAATAGGAGCCGACTGTGTGAGAAATTACCTAGTCGGTCTTTTTTTGTGCAATATTCCAAAAATACAAAAATTAATAAAAAAGTGTAAGAATAATACTGCTTTATTTGTTATATATATGTAAGCAAAAAGGAGGTGTTAATATCTGAAGAAACATATTATTATATATTTACAGTACCAACAAAATCTATTTTAGTAGTTTTGAAACTTAGGTTTTTAATAATTTTAATATTTCCAATCAAGGAAAAGCAATCTTAACATCTATAGTAGATGCAAGAAATGTAGATAGGATAAGAATTGAAATCCATTTACAAAGATACCATAATGGTGGATGGACCACAGTAAAACGTTGGGAAACTAACCAGGAAGGGACATTAGCTGTATTAGGAGAAAACTGGTATGTACCAAGTGGTTATCAATATAGGATGCTATCATATGCATATGTATATAATGCTACAATTCTTATTGAAGGAACTATGAATATCAGTAGGTCAATTATTTATGAGTGAAAAATTTTAGTAGATAAAACAAATTTAAATTATGAAAGAGGGAGAACTTATGAAAAAAATTACAAGTTTATTATTAGTTATAATGTTATTAATAACATTTGAGGGAGATGTTTTTGCAAATGAACAACATGAAACACAAAATATTAAAAACTTAATTGTTAATTTTTTTGTAGATTACGAGAATGCTTTTGCAAATAATGACCAGGAATTTAAACTTATGAATAAATATTTTACAGATAATAATGAGACTGATATGGAAGTAAATAAAAGAATTATAAATACAGTTTTAAATAGAAGAATTTTACTAGCTACAAAGCATAAATTACAAGAGATAAATAAAACCCAAGATTTTACATTCAATACTATTGAAATTCGAGATGATGTAGCGTATGTTAATGTAACAATAGATAAGAAATTTAATTACAATGTAACTCCAGATATTGAAACACTTATCAGAGATACTTATGATATAGTACTAGAAAAAAATAAAAACTTTAAAATAAGATCAATTGATGGATTTATTTGCCTTTTGATCGAAAGTGAGTTAGAGTTTCTTGACTTAGATATTAATAATGTTGATAATTTGAATGAATATAATACTATATTGGAGCAAGAAGTGAATAAAATGAGTGTAGAAGATAAAGAGGATACACCATATTCAAGACTTGAGCCATTAAATGTGTCAAATTTTGTATCAGTATCTTCAACATATAACAGAGAAGGGGCTGTAGCTTATGCTAGAACACATGCTAGAAATCCTAATCCAAAGTATTTTAACTTTGAAACGATAGGTGGAGATTGTACAAATTTTGTATCACAATGCTTGTATGAGGGTGGAGGAATTAGTCAACACGTAGGAGCAAGTCATACTGATCATAATTGGTTTTATATAAGCTCAGGTAATAGATCATCTTCTTGGACTAGTGCTCATCTATTATATAACTATCTTTCAAGCAGCAATTCAAGAATAAATGCTATACAAATCCCGAAATTGAGTCTCCAAATAGGAGATATTATACAATTTCTTCCTACCCACAGAGAATGGGGGCATAGCGTAATTGTAACAGGAAGAGCGTACCACAATGAAGTTGGTATGGATTATTTGATAACTCAGCGTAGTGTAAGTCTTGAACGTGCAAGAGTAGACATGTTTTTATCACAACATGATTATGTAATTGGAAATCTACCAACGGTTTACTGGGGAATATATGGAAATAAATAAGGAGGATGATTGAATGTTAAAAAAAATTACTATATTACTAAGTATTATCATATTAATTATGATAAGTGCTGGTTGTAGTCAAGAAAATAAAATAAATAGTAATATAGAAACAGATGTAATAAAAGAAGATAATGAAGTAAAAGAGGAAGAATCAGATAGAGTAAAAGAAGCAAAAGAAGTTATTTATAAGTATTTTGAGGCGGAGAAGGAAAGAGATTGGCAAGAAATTATAAAACATAGTGAAGTAAGAGAGAAAGGTTTTGAAGAACATCCATATAATTGGTATAAAAATCCATATGAAATGATTGAATTAGAGGGTATTAGAGTGTATTTTGAAACAGTGGATGATTTAAAAGATAAAGGATATTATATGGGAAACTTTACCTTTGGTGAGTATTTTGATAGAATAGGCTTTTGGGTTTATGGTGATTTGGTATATACTGATGAAGCAAGAGTATATATGGCTGTCCCAGATTTAAGGGGTTTTGAACGGGAATTTTTTCTAGATAAAAAAACTGAAGACTCGCCTTGGAGAATTGTATTAGGATATCCTGGATAATTAATTAAAGTAAATAAGTATGGTTAATGATTTAATGTAAAGTATAAATTAAAGGGCTGTCGTAGAGACGGCTCTTTTAATTAAAGGGTGTTTAGTGAACAAAAAAGAAGGATAATAATACGCAAACCCCTATATTCTGCGTATTATTATCACCTTACTACCAAAACACACGTTGAGACGGTTGTGTTAATAGAGAAGAAATAGGTTGGAATTAAGGGGTTTAAGATTTAGGATAATCAAATAGGTATTAAATATGTTCACACAGACTAGAGTTTGTGGGTTTTTTAGACCCTCGGGGGGGCTGCTTTCACGCATTCCTCCATAATTATACTTACAATAGACGTCAGTTATTAAAAATAAGATAAAAAAATTCTACATAAAAAGTAATGAAAGAATTTAGAGTGCTAATCTATAAAGAAGGCTTTGAAAATCTTAATATGTCGCGAATGCTGAGAGGTGATATTTTGAGAAGATGGAAAGATATTTATGAGCAATATATGAGCTTTAGTGAAAATCCATACTTTGAAGATACGTTTGGTCACTCAGTCCATCATTATACAGATATTCATGCATTGATGAGCATTCTTAGAAACAGAAAGTTGTGGTTATCAGATTCTGACTTTCTGAATGATAGGAATGAAGTCAAGTATACGCTAGACCTTATTTCAAATATCTGCTATAAGGAATTTGATTTTAATAGTAGAGAAATGAATAAAATATTTGACTATGTGAGTCGTCCGACTTGGAATGGTCAACAAGTGTTCATTATGTCGTTTTCTGAACAAGATGATTTATTACCTTTATGGTCGTATTATTCACAAGTAGATGGATATAATATATCTTTCAATCCACCTGAACTAATTAGTGCATCAAGGCAGAATTTAGATGTGGATTATAAATCCAATAGAGAGGTGCATAAAGTATCAGCTCTTGATAGGGTAAAAATAAACCTGAGTAAAGTAATATATAATGAAGAACAGCAAACTGAAATTATTACGAAGATTACTAAGTTGATGAAAAAAGCTGTTATAGATTACAGACAAGGTTTGCTTAGTGGCTATATGATAAATAAGTTATTGATTGAATACGCAGGAATACTGAGGTTTTATTCTCTTAATTTTAAACAAATTCATTTTGAACCGGAGCAAGAGACAAGATTAACCGTTTTATTAGAAGATAAGAATTTATTAAAGCAGTATTTAAATCATCGCTCATCAAACGGTATCGTTATCCCGTACATTGAACTGAATTTTTCTGTAGATCAATTTAATTCTGTTGTCAAAAAGATAATGATTGGTCCTAAGAATAACCTAGATGTTTCAGAGAAAGGGCTTAAATCATTCTTATATCATGAAGACTATAAGGAGTCCATACAGATAACAAAGTCCTTAATTCCACTTAGATTTTAGTTCATTATGTGCCTCCGTACTTGACTTCATATAACGGCCGCGCGGCCGATAGTTAAGATGGTGCGTAGCACCATTTTGACTATAAAATGTAGGCTATTATCTTGAAATTGTGTCGACGCAGGCGATGAGGTGCTTATTGAAAATACAAAGAAATGTTCCCAGAGCTGATTTATGGCATTATTTCAGGGGGAGCAGCCAAATTTTCTGTGCTTAGCCCTGTAATACCCGAGTTGAGAGATGATAAATTATCTGTTGAAGAAGCTTATGAGGAAGAAGATTTTGGTGCATATCTTCCTCAAAAGCTTCCAAGGGGTTTTGTCTTTGAATCATCCGTGCGTTTTATCAATCAGGAATTTAATTATCTGTCGCATTATGGTGTAAAGGCTTAAATAATATGGCGTGGAGGGTATCAAACTTTTCTGAATCTGATGCAGTAAGAATTACATCAGTTGTTGATACAAAGAATTATAAAATTGAACTTTATCCAATACCGCGTTTCCATTTTGTTCCGAATGAATTATGGGAAATTGTAGACAATCCGATTTTTCATATTGAAGATCTAACACTTGAAGCTGTGAAGGCACGCGCATATACCATGAGTGACAAAGGCGATGAAAGCGGGTATCGTATGCGATTTTCTGTGCTATACAACTAAGATATACTGTTGAAATAAATGTCAAAGGTGTAGATTCGGAATATATATTTAACCAGTTGTCAATCATAATTTATTAGAATAAAACGAGTTGCAATCTGAGAAGTAGCAAAAATATGGTAAATTTTATTGTATCAAAGAGATATTTTGCTCCCAAAATTCCAGTAAAACAATAAAGAAGCAAGTCACCCTACTTCAATTTTGTAGAGTGCCTTGCTTTTTTCCAGAAGTTTAGCTTCAAATCTCTCAAAACGTTTCTTTTTCAGTCTTGCCAGATATAATAATAGATGTCACTAATTCCGTGTAATTCGTTATGTTTTTATGTTACAATATCAAAAAATGAAGCTCTTTAAATGAGAAAGAATTATTTTGTAAAGATAGTGAAATACATAAAGAAAGTATATAAAATTGAAAATGCTAAATAATAAGATATCAGAAATACATCTGCTCATAGTAGGGTAAATTGCATTGGGATCTTTTACTCTTGATTTTATAGGTATTATAATCTTGTTATTTAGGTCATAATTATGGTATAATTAACTCACAGATATAAAGGAGATGAGATTATGCCTCAGATAATTCCAATTAGAGACTTAAAAAAAACTAAAGAACTTTCAGAGATATGTCGTGAAACTAATGAACCAGTTTTTATAACTAAAAATGGATATGGTGATATGGTTATTATGAGTATGGAAACCTATGAAAAAAACATGTTAATGAATGATGTTTACAGAAAATTAGAAGAAGCAGAGAAATCAATTAGTAAAGGTGAAGTAATAGATGGATTTGAATCTATTAAAAAATTGAGAGAAAAATATGCCTTATAAGATTATTGTTTCAAAAGAAGTTTATAAGGATATAGATGATATCATTCATTATATTGCAGTAGAACTTGTTAACCCTAAAGCAGCAAAAACTTTTCTCGATGATGTTGAGATAAGTTATGAAGCTCTTGTAAATAATCCGTACATTTATAGCTTGTGTAATGATGCAAGACTTTGCAAAGAATCTTATAGGAAAATTGCTATTAAGAATTATCTTATAATATATCGTATTATTAATGAAGAAAAGTCTGTTATTGTACTTAGGATAATATATGGTGGCAGAAACTATACTGAGCTTATATAACAATTGTTAATGTAGTTATTTTAATTTTAAAATAGTATTTTGCGTAAAGGTTCAATTTCCAATTTAAAGCAGACCCCCCGGAGTTAAAGGGGGCTCTGCTTTTACGCAAAACCCCTATATTCTGCATATAATTATCACACTTTCTTGCCAACACACACGTTGAAACAGTCGTGTTGATAGAGATGAAATAAGTTGATATCAAAGGGTTTTAATGTTTAAAGTTGAATATGAAAGTGGTGTTATATATTCCCTCAAACTGAACTGACCTCTGTCAAGTAGACAGTGTAAAAAAATAAAAGTATTAGCTTGCTAAGGCTTGATTTCGATATTCAATCGGAGTTAAGCCTTTTAGTTTTTTCTGCAATCGTATAGTGTTATAAAATTCAATATATTCGTGGATTGCTTTTTCTAATTCCTTGATACTATTAAACTTATTAGATAGTAAAATATGGAATAACTGATGGAACAACCACTATTTTGATGATATAAACTAATAGTTATAAAAAAGAACAGTAATAAGAAATGAAATATTAGATTATAAATTATTTTAAAGAAATCAATTTGAATGTTCGATAGGAAATGATTTAGTTATACAAGGGGGGTAATAAAAAGTATTTTTATGAAAAATATGGCAAAATTATAGATTTTTATGTATAATAATTTTGTCAAGGTGTATTATTTTGATAAAGGGGGAGGAAAATTGATTTCTTTACAAGAGGAATTGAAAAAATTCAAAAAAAAATCAATAAATATAAATGAACAACCGTTAAATGATTTGTACGAACCTTTAATGCAAGTCGAAAATAAAATAAGTAACATTGATAAAATTAGTAAAAAAAATACAATAACTATGGAGCTGTTAAGAGAAGAGTTGGAAGGTAAAAACAGCAAGATTAATTCATTGAAAAGAGAATTGGCTAATGAAGAAAATAAGGGGCAAAAATTTGCCAAAAAGGTTTTAATAATACTAGATCAAATAGATAGTATTTATCGGTTTGCAATACAATCTCAAAATGAAGCTTTAATCAATAACTTAAATAGTGTAATGAAAATTATAAGAAAGGAATTGAGAGAGTTATCATTTGAAGAAATACCAACAGTAGGAGAAATATTTAATTCAGAATTACATGAATGTATTGAAGCTGTTGATGATAATGAAAAAAATAAATATGAAATTATTGATGTTATTAAAAAAGGTTATACGCTTAATGGAAAAGTTATAAGAACAGCAGCTGTAATTGCAGTTAAATAAATATTAAGGGATTAGGAGTAATTATATATGGGTAGAATAATTGGAATTGATTTGGGAACTACAACATTTGAAATTGCATACATTAAAAATGGCAAGCCAGAGATTATAGTAAATGACTTAGGATCTAGAATAACACCTTCAGTAGTGGGGCTTACGGATGATAATGAAATAATTATAGGATCATCACCAAAGAGACAAGCTGTATTAAAGCCAGAAAGAACTGTAATGGAAGTAAAAAGATTAATGGGAAGTAGTGAAAAAGTTACTCTTGGAGAAAAAGAATTTTCACCCCAACAAATATCAGCTATGATTTTAGAAAAATCTAAGAAATATGCTGAAGACTATTTAGGAGAAGTAGTAACAGAAGCAGTAATAACTGTGCCAGCAAACTTTAATGACCTACAAAGGCAAGCAACAAAAGAAGCAGGAGCGCTGGCCGGATTAAAGGTAGAAAGGATTATAAATGAACCCACCGCTGCTGCACTTGCATATGGGATTAATAATTTAGAAAGTGAAGAAAAGGTGCTAGTGTATGATTTAGGTGGTGGTACATTTGATGTTACTATTCTTGAATTATTTGAGGGAGTACTAGATGTAAAAGCTAGTAGGGGAAATAATATGCTTGGGGGTAAAGATTTTGATGAAAGAATAGAAAACTATATTATAAAAGATTTCAAGAAAAAACATGGTATAGACTTAAGCGGTAATAAAAAGACAATGGCAAGAATAAAAGATGCAGCTGAAAGAGCTAAGATTGAATTATCAAGTATTGACGTAACTGATATAGAATTGCCTTTTGTTGCTATTGATGAAAATCAAAATCCACTAGAAATTAATATTAAACTAACTAGAAATAAATTTGAAGAACTTATCATGGATTTGGTAGAATCTACGGATAAAGAAATTCAAGATGCCCTTATAGCTTCAGGATACAATGAAGAAGATATTGATGTTGTATTAGCTGTAGGGGGATCAAGTAGAATACCTTGTGTAAAACGATTATTGAATACAAAATTTAATAATAAGATAAAAACAGATATAAACCCAGATGAAGCTGTGGCATTAGGTGCAGCAGTACAAGCAGGAATTAAAAATGATGAAATTAGTTCTGAGGACAGTGTTTTAATAACAGATGTGTGTAGGTATACATTAGGGACAAATGTTGTTGCAGATGTTGGGAATGGTAGATTGATGTCAGGTATTTTTGATCCTATTATAATGAGGGATAGCAAAATACCCTGTACAGCAAAGAAAACATATTACACTATGCATTATAATCAAACTAGTGTAGACGTTGATGTATATCAAGGAGAGGCCAAATTAGTAATAGAAAATACAAAGATAGGAGAATTTGTGTTAGAAGGAATTCCAGAAGCTCCGGCAGGAGAAGAAGCTATAGAAGTAGCTTTTACCTATAATTTGAATGGTATACTAGAAGTAACAGCTAAAATATTAAGTAATCAAAAATCTATAAGTAAAATAATTGATACACAAAGTATAAATAAAGAAACTACTTTATTATTTGAAGAATTGAATTTAGATAAATGGAAAGAGTGTAAGTTAGCCCCTAAGGTTAAAAGTACAATAAGTTTATATGAAATAAAGCAAGAAAAGATAAATGAGACAGATTTGAAAAAGATACAAAAGGTTTTAAATAAACTTAAAAAAGCAGTAATAGATAATGACGAGGAATTAGTTGAAAAGTATGATGAGGAATTAACGGATTTGCTTTTTGACATTCATTAAAATATGAGGTGTCTTTTGGGAGTAATAAAATGAACAATTTAATTGAAATATCAAATATTTATTATACTAAAGCATTAGAACTTATAAAACACAATAAAATTTCACAAGCGGTTGACTTAATTCATATATGCTTAAAATATTGTGCCAAGGATGTGCAAGCTTTAAATTTAATGGGCATCTGTCAATATATGCTTTGTGATTTTGACAAAGCTTACTTTTATTGGTCTAAAAGTGTAGCATTTGACAATGAAAATAACAGGGCGAATTATTATTTAGATACTCTTAATAGTGATAGTTTTAAGAAGGTTATTAAAAAATATAATTCTGCAATTGATAATATTAATAATTTTAAATACAAAGATGCAATAAGTATTTTAAAAGAAATTAAAAAAGAAAATGAAGAATTAATTGAACCTTATGTTATATTGGGACTTTGTTATTATGAATTAAATGAATATAGCAAAGCAAAGGAACATATTCAATATGCTCTTACAATGGACAAAGATAATTATAAGTATTTATTGTACTTAAATGAAATCAATTGCAAAGATGTATTACAAAATAAAACTCATATATTCAAAAATAAAATAATAGTTTCTTTTTTATTTTTTTTATTGATGATAATATCTACGTTATATTATCAAAGGAATAATAATTTTATTGATATATCAAATAGAACTACAGAATATCAAAAAAAGATACAAGAATACAGTAGAGCTCTTGATATAAGTAAAACGAATTATAATAAGTTGATAAGTGAATTAGAATATGAAAAAGAAAAAAATGATTTGATTAATGCAGACAATATATTGCATAATGAAGATTTAGAAAATAATAAAATCTTTAGTGATAATGAATATGAAGTATTCAATAATGCTATTTTTTATTTTAGAGCTAAGGACTATAGTGAAGCGATAGATAGATTTCAATATATAATTAGTAAGGGTGTTGAAGAAAATATAGTAGCAGAATCTACATATTTTATGGCTGTTTCTTATGAGAAAAGTAATAATTATAAATTAGCACAAGAATACTATACGATTTATATAAATAATTATAATACAAGAAACTACTATGATGATTCATTGTATAATTATGGATTGATGTTATATAAACAAGGAAATGTAGATAAATCTAAGAAGATTTTAAATAAACTAAAACTAGATGTACCAGATAGTATTTTTGTGAATTCAAAAGTTAAATATGTTTTAAATAAATAGCAATATTAAAATTAATTGGGGGTGGATGAAATAGAAAGTTTATATGAAATTCTTCAAATTGATAATAAAGTTGATGATAGAGAGATTAAAAAAGCATATGTAAAAATGTTAAGAAAGTATCCTCCTGAGAAAGCACCAGAAGATTTTAAAAAGATTAGAGAAGCGTATGAAAGGTTGATAGATCCAATATCTAGAGCTGAATATGATGCTTTTTCTCAATATAAAGATCAAATAGTTGAGCACGATACGATAGGAAATAATGCATTAGAAAGTGGAGACTATAAAACTGCAATAAAAGAATATAAAAAGATATTAATCATAGAGGCTAATCTAACCTTTGCAAAAAACAAGTTAGGACTAGCATTGATTCATGATGGACAGTACGATGCAGCATTAGTTCAATTTACAGAGTTAATTAAAATAAATCCTAATAATGCAACTTTTTATAGTAATCTTGCCTATATATATAAAGTAAAGTTAGATTATGATAAAGCAGAAGAAGCATGGTTAAAGGCCTATGAACTGGACTCTATAAATGATGATATAATTTTAGCCTTATCGACATTATACATAGATAAAGAAGAGTATGACAAAGCAATTGATTTTTTAAAGAAATGCATAGGGAAAAATAGAGATGATTCTTTTCAAGATTTTATATATTATTTTGAAATGGTGAAAGTATATATTTTTGCAAACGATTTACATAATATTGAAAAGACAATTTGTGAAATCGAAAAGATAATTCCAGATCAAATAGAGGCTAAGGAATATGTGGCATGGAAGTTTGCAAAACTAGCTTATGAATTATATGAAGCTAAAATATATAATTTATCTGAAAAAATATCAAAAAGAGCTTTTGAAATTAATAATAGCAATAAGGAAATTGAACAATTATATAACAATTCAAAGAAACTAAAGCAAGCGTTTGAGTTATGTAATTTATTATCAAAAGATGAAAGGATACTTTCTCCATTAAAAGGACCAATATTTTACTATTTAAATAGTGATGAGTATGAAGAAGATGAACTTAAGGAAAATTATGATAAAAACTTAAAGGTAATACAAAGTTATATAGATAACGATTATAGTAATGTAATAGAATCTATAGATATACTAAAGAGAGATTATAACTTATTATATAATTATGAACTAGAGCTTTATGAAGATATATATCGAATATCACAAGAAAACAAAAGACGTTATAACCAATGGAATAATTTTAAAGAGGATACTATTGTAATTAATGGTATTAAAAGAATGGTTGCATTATGGCTGTCAAACGATTTGTTAGATGAAGAGAGAGATAATTATTTTAAAGATATTATAAAAGAATTAGATTATGCAAGTAATAGCCAGATTATTAATAGTATACAAAGAGTTAAAGCTATGTATTCAGAACTGTATAAGTTGAATTCAGATTTTTTGGATGAGTTATTATCCATAGCTACAGAAAAGGGTAATTCAAGCACAATAAGCACAATAACAAGGCCTACTTCAGAGAATAGTAGTAACTACATAAATACTAGTTCAAGTACAAGCACGTACTCAAATAGTTCAAATTCATCTAATGGTGGATGTGGCACTATTATTATTTGTGCAATAATAGGTGCACTTATAATCCCAGGAATAGGATTATTTATTGGTGCATTTATAGGATTTCTTATTTCAAATGACTAACATT
Source organism: Natranaerovirga pectinivora (assembly GCF_004342165.1). Taxonomy (NCBI): domain Bacteria; kingdom Bacillati; phylum Bacillota; class Clostridia; order Lachnospirales; family Natranaerovirgaceae; genus Natranaerovirga; species Natranaerovirga pectinivora. The sequence continues at coordinate 14,892 of NZ_SMAL01000002.1, forward strand.
CAAACGAATGGTAAGGGGGATTCCTAAGAGCATAAAACCAACAAACAAAGTAATTACTAATGATTATAAAAAGAAGTAGGAAGAGTATTTATAAAAATATCCTGAAGGATATGAATGGTTATTAAAACATAAAGAATATTTTTCAGGTAGATTATGGGTACAACCTGGTAAGTTTATAGAGTTGAAGTTGTAATTTTTTAAAAATATATTTCTAATAAGGGTACTAAAATAATTGTAAAACTATTTAGTTGTTTAATTGTTTGCATGTTTATAAATTAAAGGTGCAAAATTAAAAAATATTAAAAGGGAACTACTTAATGATCTGTTTAAAATGTGATGTGAAGTTGGCAGATGGAGCTTTATTCTGTCATAAATGTGGTACAAAGGTTGAAGTTATATGCCTATCATGTGGAAAGAAGCTTATTGAAGGCGCAGTATTTTGTACTTTTTGTGGTAAAGAAGTTTTGGGAATTAATAAGCAAGATGGTTTAATGGTAGAAGACAATAACGTGGGTATAGCTTAAAATACATCTTGGTCAGCTAATATTGATGAGGATTGGTTTGCAAATAATAAACAAGTGTTCAAATCGGAAATTATATCCAATTTGGTTCTTATTACGACGAACCTATCCTATGGAGAGTTATCAACATCGATGAAAACGGTGACCCTATGCTCTATGCAGAACATATCCTAAGTTTAAAAGCATTCGATGCAGCAGGTAATTATCACACAGACTCCGCTAGAATATGCCAGGGTAGCAATGAATGAGAACCCTCTAATATCCGACAATGGCTCAACAGCAGTGAACAAAAAATTAACTGGATACAAAACTCACCGACAGCAGAAAATTTGTGGCAAGGAGATAATCCATACGACGAAGAAAAAGGCTTCCTAGCTGATGGAAACTTCACAGCACAAGAAAGAAATCTGATATAACCAGTAACCCATAAAGTATTACTAGCAGACATTGATAAAAATAAACGAGATGGAGGAAGCGAATCACATAATTTAGATTTTCATATTGCAACAGTAGTGCAAAACTATGACAGTGCATATTACAAAAATATAGAGGATAAAGTATTTTTCCTATCGGTAAAAGAAATCAAAGAATATGTAGATGACAGAGGATGGGAGTATAGAGCAAAACCGACATCCAAAGCAGTGCAGAATAGCCCCGATGAAGATGTATCATCATCCCAATACTGGTATAATTGGTTGCGTTCCCCTTACGCCTCCTATTCCAATGATGTGCGCAACGTCGATGACGAGGGCGGTATCAACGGCAGCAATGCGAACAATTGTGGGGTTGGGGGTGTCCGTCCCGCTTTGTCCTTAAATCTGTCCTCTGTAATCTTTAAATCTGGATCAGGTACGAAATCGAATCCATTTATCATAACTAGAGGAGGAACTACACCATAAAAACCCAAAGCGATAGAATTAAAAGTAAGCCATACATCCCCAGAAGCTAGTAAAAGTAAAACTCGGTTTGATGAAGATTGTATTTTTACAGGACATCAACTTATAATAAGTGGTTATGGTGTCAAAAGTACTTAGCTTTACATTCGCATACAATATATAGACATGGATGCTTTAGTCATAGCTATACATTTTATGTGATTTAGTAAACTTACTTTTAACACTTTAACCATCAGATCTGAAAAGAACAGAATATCAGTTGACTCAAAATGTTTGAATCCTCGAATTACATTTGATGGCCTAAATAGGTTTGTATCTTATTAATAAATAAATGTGTCATCTATTAAATAACAAAAGAAATACTATCTATGGAAGATGAAGAAATTTTATAAAAGAACTGGATTCATCATATCGGAATTGTGATGAATTTTATTTGACATCGGGTAATAAACTAGAGGTGCACATTGTAACTCATAAAGGTAACCTTTGTTTAGTTTGTTCAGATTTAACGTTTTATCAAGCTAAAGAATGGGAGTTAAGCCTTTTAGTTTTTTCTGTAATCGTATAGTGTTATAAAATTCTATATATTCATGGATTGCTTTTTCTAATTCTTTAATACTATGAAACTTATTTAAATAGTACATCTCTGATTTTAATGTACCCCAAAAACCCAGAAATTTAGTCTCAAAACTCTGAAATCATTCATTTTCCTAAAATTCTAGTTGCTTTTTAAAATGTCACAAATTGGAGTATTTTACGGCATTTTCATGCTATAATAGTACAACACGGAGCACTGAAAATGAGAAAGAATTACTTTGCAAAAATGGTTAATTATATAAAGAAAGTATATAAAATTGAAAGTGGGCTTAAAAATCTTACGGATGATAGAGTGAATCCAACATACAAAACTGACCAGATCATATTACCAGTTTTACTGGGATTCATATTAAGAATCAGAAGTTTTAACGAATTAAACCAAATGTTATAAGTGATGTAGTTGAGGTTAATTCAATAAGGAAAGATCATATTTCGACTAGACTATACCGCACTCGGCTCTGTGAATAAAACAGGTGTACATATATGTATAATTAGTAAGAGGTGAATAATGGAAACCAACCTGGTAAATGGGAACATTCTAATTAAAAAAAATGGCCAATATTTTATAGAACAACATAATTTACTTATTCATAATCATAGAATCGTTGAATTTGATACTTCTAGGACTGTCACACATACAATTGATATGCGGGGCAAGCTTATAATATGTTCATTTTTTAATATCCACTGCCATCTAGGTGAAAGTATATTTGGAAATATTGATGGAGACGATTGGACTTTGGAAAAATATCTTGATTACACCAAAGACTATAATGATTCTCGCTCAAAATCAGAGCAGCAGGCAGAATGGAATAAAAGTGCTAAGTACACCATAGAAGCAAATATTAAAAATGGAATCTCTGGATTTTGTGCAGCAAGATCAGGGGAAATATCGGAACAATACGGTATAAACAACATGGCCGGATACCCTTTGATGAAAAGTGAAAAATTAAAGACATTTACAGAAGCTGGACTAAATGGTTTTTTATTATATAACAAAAAATTTAAAAGTGAGACATGTAATGTGGGTGTTTTTTTCCATTCTCTTTACGCTAATGACCGTGAGACGTTAGAAGTTGCAACTCAATGTATAAGCAAAGGGGCAGAGTTTATCTCTATACATATATCGGAAGATGCAAAGACGAGACAAAGAGAAGATATGATGTATGGTAAAGAAGCGGTGTACGTACTCGACGAGCTAGGACTTGTAAATGAAAAAACAATTTTAGTACATTGCGGATATACATCAAATAATGCTTTGAAAGTTGTGAGTGAAAGAAGAGCTACAATTGCTATATGTCCGATATCTAACATCTTTTTGAATACTAAAATGCCAAATGTGTATGATTTGGAGCAGATGAATATCAAGTGGTGTTTAGGAACAGATGGGTTGGGAACTGGTAGGAGCTTTTCGCTTATCGAACAAGCTAAAATGTTGAAAAAGTATTATGGAAGTATTGCCGATATAAAGATTCTCCAATCTATTACTGAGATACCTGCAAGCATTTATAATAGGAAACACTATTCAGGGATTATTGAGGAAGGCAGATTATCTGAGTTTGTTGTGATAGAAGAACAACGAACGAATGTTGATACAGTGTTAAAGGATTTGTTTGAGGGAAATTTGAATTGGAAAATGATGCGTATATAGTATTAAGGAGAATGTGTATGTATATTTTATTAGAAGGTATGCCAGGAACAGGAAAAACGACCATTGCAAAAAGATTAGCCCAATTGACAGGTAGCCATTATATTAAAAGTGTTATTTCAGAAAGTGATTTTGGAAATGAGATTAAAAAGGTGAGAAGTCAAAAGTTGGAAAAAGAACTGGAACTATTTTTTATGTCAGATCTTTTTTTGGCTGAATTAATGGTGAACAAATTGTTGGAGAAAGGATCGATAATTAGGGATAAGTCTTTTAATGCATCACTAGGTCATCTGCATACACATGGTTTTGTAAATAAAGATCAAAATGTTATTAATGTGCTAAAAAGTGGATACGAGCAATTAAAAAGCTATGCAGTTATACCAGATTTGGCAGTGCATCTAAGATATAATGAAAAAAAAATCCGACAAAACCTTGACGGGAAAAAAGATTTATCAGAGATTGATCAGGAATTGATAAATAACTTTGCTCTATATGCGAAACAAGATGAGGAGATTTTAAAGTCACTATACAGTGTATATAGAAGAGAAAAGGTACTAGTAATAGAGTGTTTTAGTGGATCTGTTGAAGAAATGTGTCAAAAAATTTTAACAGAATATAAAAAAAGATTGGATGTTTAGGAAAGTGAAAAATACTAAAGTGAAAGTAATGCTAATCAATCTACCAGGAGAATCCATTAGAAAGCCAGAAGAACATTGTGGGTTGGCCTACATTAAGGCATTTCTACAAAAGCATAATATGCACGTAGAGATATTAGATGCGTATGCCAAAAGATTGGATATGGATATGTGTAAAAAATTAATTAAGCAGTGGATGGAAGAAGGTGATAGGAAATCCGAGCTGTTTATAGGTATTTCTCCGTTTGTCACTAGTCATGAATCATTCGTTGAAATAGGTACATATATTAAAAATATTAATCGTTCATGTTATGTATATGCTGGTGGACACTATGCATCTTTAAATAAGGAGTATTTGCTTAAACAGTATGATTGGTTGGATGCAATTGTTGTGGGTGAGGGAGAAATTACTTCACTTGAAATGCTTGAAAAAAGAGACCAAACTGGGATTCCAGGTTTATATACAAGAATTGGTGGAAATCATTTTATACGGCGTGACAGAATATTTGATTTAGATGAATTACCATTTCAGGATCGATACCTAGGGTTAGAAGATTTAGAAGGACAACCTTTAGCTATAACCACAAGCAGGGGCTGTTATGGAGAATGTAGCTTTTGTAGCATTGATAGCTTTTATAAATTAAATTCATGTGGAGTGAAACAGACATATAGAAGTGCAAAATCTGTATCTGATGAAATTCATCAATTGAAAAAAACATATGGTATTGAGGCTATTAAAATAGTAGATGATAACTTTTTTAGAAAGCATTCGGATGAGTTCCTTGAAGAACTAGTAGAATATTTAAAGGATATCAACATATCCTTCCGTTTGTCTGCTAGGCCTAATGATATTACAGATAGGAGAGCTAAGCTATTAAAGCAAATGGGGACAACTATTGTAGGAATTGGTGCAGAAAGTGCGGATTCTAAATCATTAAAACTCTTTAACAAGGGAATTGATATCTCAAAAAGTGACGAAGCAATTAAGTATCTAAAAGATAATGGTATTACATGTTTAGCAAATTTCATTATGTTTAATCCTATAATTGATATAGACGGTATTGAAGCTAATTGTAATTTTATTGAAAGACATATGGAAGATTCTATATTTCATAGGATTAACTCACATTTGTGGATAAGATCAACAGATTCAATAGTAAATAAATTAGTTGAATTAGGACTATGCCACAGAAAAGGATTTCCTTATGTAGAATGTGAGTATATGAGTCCGATAGTTGTTCAGATTAAAACGTTGTATGACGTATGGTGTGGGAATAATATGAAGGAATATTACCAGTATGCAGACATATTGATGGCAAAAGGTATCTTGGGTAATGAAACCTTGTATACACAATACAAAAGAATGTTAAAAGATGATGTGTTGGTATTAAAAAGGCTTGTATCCATGGCAAAAGAGAATATTTTAGAAAAGGCTGGAGATGAATTTGTTAAAATATGTATTGAAAATGAGCGTTATACTGAAAATTAGGTGTGTAGTATGAAAGTATACTTGATTAACATGCCGTTTTACGAACAAGAATATACCAAGTTTACAGAAAAATGGAAGTATATTGAGGATGAATACGTTGGGATTAGCATTGTGGAGACGATACTTGAATCAAATTCCTGTGAAGTGGTTGTGAATCATGAAAACAGCATATTAGGAATGATTGAGCGGATTAATCAGGTACTGCCAGACGTAGTAATGATATCCGTAATGCAAACATCTGCAAGGTTAACTTTTGAGTTTGTTTATCAATTAAGAAGTACCTCCTTTGGAGGAAAAGTTTTTATAGGTGGTTGGTTTGCTAAAATGGCATGGAGACAAATTTTTAGTAACAATTGGCCAGTAGATTATGTCTGTTATACGGATGCAGAAGAATGTCTCAAAGATTGGATTGAGGATGTCAATGGTAACTACATGGGAATTGCCACTTATGAAAACTTTAAGGAACAAGATGATGCTTTTAAAAATAGTGATACAAGAAAAAGGTGTGGATGGCCTAGTAACTATGTGAAAGCAAAAAGGATTGCAGGACGACATACATATAGTATCGAAACGAGCAGGGGATGCCCTCATTCGAGATGTACATTTTGTAGTCAATCGTGTGGTAATTGGGTAAGGAACAAATGGCAGCCACTTTCGCTAGATAAAGTTAAAGATCAAATCATTGAATTGAATACTTTGTATGGAACTACACGTTTTGCAACATCCGACGATGACTTGCTAGGACCTGTTGAATTTGCAGAAAAACGGTCCATGGAGATTAAGAAGGTAATTAAAGAGCTTCCGTTTGCAATAACTTTTTCAGCAGCTATTTCCGTGCGTGCTGCCACGAATGGAACAATCTTAGATAACCTACTAGATGCGGGGTTGGATCAGTTATGCATAGGGTTTGAGTCTGCAGATGAAGACCAACTTAAACGCTATTGTAAACAACAGTCCATAGAAGAAAATTATATAGCAGCAGACAAAATAACAAGTCGAAATATCAATATGCTGCCAGGACTTATTACGTTTGATCCCTTTGCAACGAGGGATACAGTTAAGAAAAATTTGAAGTTCCTTTTTGATGTACTGCATCATTATGATTTAGGTAAATTGACAAAACGATTACACATATTAACTGGAAGTCCTATGGCACGATTAGTTGAAAAAGAAGGTCTTCTGACAGGTGATTATTTGTATTATGACTATAAATTTAAGGATACAGAAGTTGAACAACTATACTGGGATTTCCAAAAGTATACCCATATGGTGAAAGAATTACAAAAACAAGTCAATCGATTGGGGAGAGAGTTTGATAGAACCATAGGGATTCATCATAGAAATGTTGCTGAAAGTATAATTTCTGGTGGTGAATGGCAATCATTTGCCAATAGCGAGATATTTGAAATTCGAAAAAAAATAGGAGATGTATAAAATGAGAAAGTGGAATGTTGGATGGGGAACTATATCGAAGTGCAATATGGAGTGCCAATTTTGTTATAGTAAACAAAAGAGAAAAGGCAGTAATGATTTAGGTTTTATGGATTGGATTAAGTTTATAGATGAAAATCATGAAAGAATTAGTGCTATTAACTATGGAACGGGAGAAAATACACTTAGCAAAGATTGGTTCAAACTCATTGAATATATAAGGATGAATTATCCTAAAATCAGACAGGCATTAACTACAAATGGGTATTTATACGAGGCCACTAGGGATAATGAAAACTTAAATATTTTTATCAAAGCAATAGATGAAGTCGATGTATCCCTTGATTTTGCGGATAGAGAAAAACATGGTAAGTTACGTGGACAGGCTAAGGCATATGAATGGGCCATAAATACATTAGGTTTGTGCTATGAATATGATAAGTTTTCGACAATTGTGTTTTTAGGAAGTAAGGTTAATGTTACAAAGGAAAATATTGACGGATTATTTGAGATTGCTAAAAAATACCATGCTATACTACGTATGAATATTTTTAGACCAACAGAAGGGATTGATGAGAAGTCAAAGGAATACATAATAGAATATGATACGTGCAAAGAAATTATTGAGTATATAGCAGAAAAATACAGTATACTTTCGATAAATGACACTCTTTTTTCTACCATCTTAACTGGAAATACAATAGAGGATCCATCAGGAGATAGAAGTATCCGCATCCTTGGGGATGGAAGTATTACTCCAAGTACCTACTTAATAGGTGAAGGCTTCACGGTTGCTAATATTAAAGAAGAAAATGTTTTAGAAAAATTAGAAAGTAATGGAAGTATTGAACAAGTAATATATGAGGTGATTCCTAATGAATGTAAACTATGTTTTTATTCAGAAAAATGCTCAGGTGGTGTATTTGATAGAAGATATTTGTGGAATGGAGGACTTGAAAGAAAAGATCCCTATTGTCCAGGTAAATTTAATAAAAAATCAGACTGTAATATAAAACTGTCAAATAAGAAATTTAATTCTGTTCATGATGGGTATTTACCAACAATATTCTTTAGTCCAGAACAAGGGGAGTAAAAAAGTGTTAAACCAATTTGATAAAGATTTTTGGAGTATGTTAGATGAATTATTTTCTGAATATAAGTTAGAGATTGATCGCCCCAAGGGGAGCACTCATCCGAAATACAATAGCTATGTATACCCACTAGATTATGGATTTCTTCAGGGGACAGTTTCTTCTGATGGTTCTGGAATAGATGTTTGGGTGGGCACTAGTGAAATTAATAAGCCTGTTGCAATTATAAGTTCTGTTGATGTTATAAAAGGTGATTCGGAAATCAAAATATTGTATGGATGCACGGAGAGTGAAATAGATTTAATATACAAAGAACATAATCGCTCTGATGGGATGAAAGGATTATTGAGTAGAAGATACTAAGACTTATCTGCTTAAATAAGATTTATCTTGTGAAATGAAGAAATTATTGATTGATTCAGGAGTAACAATTTTCCCAGAGCAGCATGATTCAATTGCAACAGATGCAGTAAATTCAGGATATCAAAATTGCACTTCATCTTATTGCGTGAAGGATGGAGAGGAGAAAAAGAAATGGCAGATGAGAGAAATATAGCGAAAATTATTGCAGGAATAGTAGGCGTTGGAATAGTAGGCACAGGTATTGCAGCTTTAATAAATAGTATTAATGATGATTCGTCATTATATACACCAAATTATGAGAATCCAGGTGATGATGATAATGTCCCATCGGTTGATGAAATATTTGAATCAGAAAGAATTCAGCGTGAAGATTCTAAGCGGGATGACCATCAGGCTGAACAAATGAGGGATGATTATGAGAACGGCAATTTTGAACAACGAGAAATTCGAAATGATATTGAATATGCTCAGAGAGAATTTGATCAGCAAAGCCAAAAGAGTGGCGTTGAATATTTATATATAGATTTTGCACAATACTTAAAATCGGGAAGTAGAAATCGAAATGATGTCTACATTGAACCTCTGGAGGAACAATTTGAAAAAGTACATCGTAAATTATCACTTCACGGGAAAAACGACATTACTGATTTGAGAAAGTTTGTAAGCCTGTGTTTCCCTTCGATAAAAAGTACATATTATGTATCTTTACCTAGTTTTGAGAGATCAATAGAAACATTTAGTCAGTTTGGCCAAACTTATGAATGTATATATAACATGGTAATTAGACCTGAGAAGAGCGGAATAGTATCATCGGTTTTGCCAAAGGAGCTTGATGTTGTACTTGTTGGCGATCTTGTTTTTAGAAACAACATCATTTCGTTTGTTGTTAAGGGGTTGGATCTCATAGATGAAAATGTTGAAAAATTTGGAGAATTAAGAATAGAGAGTGCAGCAGCCTGTGCAATTGGGAAAAATGATAAAAATCTACCGGATTATGGTCTGGATAACAGAGATTTGTATAAGCCGTTCCTTACAAGAGATAAGGTCTTGTCATTGTGCGAAAATGTATATCCTATTGAGAATCCGGAGAAAGCCATAATTATTTTTGAAGAATGGAAAAAATATGTTTACTTTAGAAAGTATTTTTTGAATATTCAATCGCAAAGAAGTGAACGTATTGATAATGTTAGCTATATACATGCCTATTCTATTAGCAGGTCTGAATATAGAAAGAATGAGGAAACCTATGAAAGTCACTTGCTTGATGGAAACAAGAATTTTATTCAGAAGGATCAGGTCCTCTTAGATAAATACACAGAGGGTGCAGCAGAGTTTTCTTTGATCAAGGTTGAAATAAGCAAAAATCTAGCTGAGATAAATAGATTCTTGGCAAGAGATAAGAAGATAAGCAATTATGAAAGAGACTTAAGGAGATTTAGCAGAACACAAGTTGCACTATCTCAAAACAATCCGTGTAATGATGTGTCAGTCGGGATTAATGAAAATTTGTTGTATTTAGGAAATAGAGTTGCTTTTGAAGCTATTGACATAGAACCTGATTGTGAGGATATTATTAGTTTTTTTGAGGAGAAGTTAAGACGAAGTGATTCTTTTGTAGACGAGAAGTACAGAGGGATTATTAGGGAAGTAATCTCTGAATATGAAAAAAAGGAAGATAAGCGTCTTGATGAAGAAATGCAGAAAGCGATTGACGAATATTTTGAGTCATTAGATTACAATTATGAAGCAGATGTTGAGCATAATACAGATAAGAATATTGCAAAAAGGTATTCTGCAAGAGTAAAAGAAATAAATATTAAGTATGACAAACAAAAAAAACAGTTAGAAAAAAATAACAAAATGAGAAAAAAACAGGATGGTGCATTAGAAAAAGTCAAACAGCAATTTATTGATGAAATAGAAAAATTGATAGTGTTAGAAAAAGAGGAGATAGCTAATATACCGCTTTCACAATGGTACTTTGATAGAAATGAAAAACTTAAAACAGATTTCGAGAAAAGCCAAAGATTACAAAAATCTAAAGACCTTGAGGCATTATGTAGTGAAAAGGAGAGACTTCTTAAGATTCAGTTGGCATCTGCAATAGAAGGTGAAAAGAAAGAGTTTAAGGAAAAAATCGATAAGGATAAAGCTGAGGAAATAGATAAAAAGAAAGAAAGAACAACTCAAAGGCATTTTTATATTTATTTTAAGGCTGAAGATGTTAATTTTGATTTGATTAAGACAGATTTGCTAATGAAGAACAAGTTTTTGATCTATGATAATCGAGCTGAAAAGAAAAAGATTGAAAGACAAGAGAAAGCGATATATTCGTTCTATCATGGATATGTAAAGAATCCATTTCTGGCTTCATACTTTTTTGTGCCTGAAACACTTGGAAAGTCTGAGACTAATTCAACCGAGATAGAATGGTTTGAAAACAGGCTCAACGATAGTCAAAAGGAAGCTGTTAGAAGAGCACTTGCTAGTAACAGTCTGTTTTTATTGCAGGGACCTCCTGGAACAGGAAAGACTGAGGTAATAGCTGAAATAACTGCACAGTTTGTAAAACAGGGAAAAAAGGTTCTTGTATCTAGTGAGACACACAAGGCAATTGATAATGTATTTGAGAGATTGCCTAAAATACCTGAGATTCGTCCTTTAAGACTTGTCCCTTCAATGTCAAATAAGGAAACTGAATACAGCCCTGAAAAATTGGTAGATAATCTTTATCTAAGCATTTCTAGTCGATTGGATAAAAGAATTCAGCAATATGAAAATTTCACTGAAATGAAGAGTAATTTTAGTGAGAGTATGAGTGAATTACGATTTAGACATAATCAGTTGTTGCAATTGGAAAAGGATTGTCGTGCTGTGCAAACAGAGAAAGAAAATCTTCAGAGAGAAATTTCTGATCTTGATCATGAGGTAGAGACAAAGCGGAATTCAAAAAGACCATTGGAAGAGGAGAAGGAACAGTATGATATTCTGATTTCTTACATGGATAAGGGTACATTTGATGAAGAAATTGATAAAGGTGATGTTTTATTTGAAATAGGTAAGTATTTTTATGAGCTTGTTTCTAAATATGATATTTTCACTGATGTTGACGCAGAAAAGGTTAGTCGAATCTATCGTCTTGATTTGGATCAAGTTAGAGATGAATTTAAGACCATTGAAGATAATAGTGCTTCAATGAGTGTTGAACAGGAAAAAGCAAGTATTCGTTCAAAGATTAATGCATTACGAGATCCTGATACGGATATAATTTTTGAAGGCAAGGAAGAGGAATATGAAATATTAAGAAAACAACTTATATCATTGAAAAATGTAAAGGATGCAGAAAGTGATATAGATTATTCGTCTCTTACTATTGCCTTGCTTATCACAGCAGATAAACTTTCTAATAGTGTAAGCAGAGCTAATGTTCTGCAGGAACTAGTAGAAATAAAATCAAAAATGGACAAGTATATTTATGAAAAGAGAAAGATAATAAATGATTTGGTAGACAAGCTTTCTAAGAAAAAAGCAGCCGTTGATGATGAAATTTCGGTGATAAAGATTAATAAAAATAATAAAGTTTTGATGATTGAACAGCTTAATGAAGATAATTCATATTTAGATTATAGAAGGAAGCAACAGGAACTTCGAACAGCAATCGTTGATTTTTTTATGGATTTTGATATATATGACGAATATCCGGCAGATGATTTTGCGGCTGCAATAGAAATAATTAATAGACGCTTGAGTGACATTGAAAGGAATCAAGATGCTCTTGAAAAGGAAAACAAATCAAGAATTCCAATGTATAAAGCTATTCGAAACTATCTTGCTGATGAAGCGATTCTCGAAGAGGATAGAGTTAGCTATACAAAGAAACTATTTGATAACGCCAATGTTTTTGGAATGACTTGTACAAGTCGAGAGTATTATAGCGAATCTTCAATGCAGGCTTTAAGGGAGTATAAGCTTGGAAATATTAATGTACGAAATGTTGGAATAGATGTTGTGATTATTGATGAGGTTAGTAAATCATCGTTCCTTGACTTATTAATTCCGGTTCTATATGGAAAAACAGTGATTTTAGTTGGAGATCATCGTCAGTTGCCACCTTTATATGACTTGAAACATATGAGAAAGGGCGATTTTGAGGGACTTAATCCAGAAATAATAGATTATGATTTGAATCAACATTATCAGAAGTTGTATGAAACTTGTTTCTTTAAAGAACTTTTTGAAAAGGTTCCTAATTCATATCGGATAATGCTTGATAAACAGTATCGTTGCCACAGTGATATTATGGATGTTTTTAATCATTTCTATAGTGCAAATGGAAAAGGATTGACTGTAGGACTGAGTAACCAAAATGACCTTAAGCAGCATAATTTGTTGATTAAATCGAATGGAGTTACTTTGATTGAGCCTCATAATCACATACATTTTGTAAACTGTACTGAGTATGAGTCTTCTTTAGATAGTGAATCATCGTCTAAAATTAATAGACAGGAAGCAGATGTTATAAGCAAATTACTAAAGTTGATTAATGAACAGTATGGAAGAATGATTGAGTCTGGTGAAATCAGAAAAGATTCCAGGAAAGACGAAAGAAAGAGTATAGGTGTTATTTGTACTTATCGTGATCAGGCTCGTCATATAAAGAATAATATTAAAGGAATTAAGTTCCCAAATGTATCTACCAAGAGGGCGGAAAGACTGATTATTAATACCGTTGATGATTTTCAAGGAGATGAAAGGGATATCATTATTGTATCAATGGTCAGAAATCCTAGAGGAGATAGATATAGTACAGAGTTTATTGATCAGTTTGAGAGAATTAATGTTGCGCTTTCTAGAGCAAGATGCATGCTAATTATTGTGGGTTCACAGGAGTTTTTAAGTAAAAGTAGCATTGATTTGCCTGACATAAACGGAAGAAAGGAACTCGATAGACATTCGTTTCCTGTATATAAGGAGATCATTCGTACCATTCAGGCAAAGGGTAAAATTTTGCAAGCTTCTGATATTATTGGAGAGGTGAAGAAGAATGGAAAATAAGTATTTCTTAAATTTTGAAACAGCATGGTCTTTTCCAATAATGCAATATGTTACAAATTCATCATATGTGGAGGTAAGAAAAGCATCAGGAATCGCATATATATTGCTAGAGCTAATTAGTGAATCTGAGAATATTGAAGAAAAATTGGTTGTGACACTTAAGAATCTTGGTGTTCCGTACGACATTCATTATATTTTTTGTGGCGAGCTTGCCAACATGATTGACTTAGGAATCGTTAGAATGAAGGCGAACCGTGATTTTGGAGTTGATTTATTGGAAATGTATTATATATCCGACTTTGAGGTGACGGAACTAGGTAAAAGATTATTTGCTGAAGGAACTATTCCTACAGGAAACAATAGTATTAAAAAGCTTAATGTATATTATGATTTGGCAACAAAAAATATTATGATAAAGTCTGACTATAGATTATTTAGGTTTGACAGCGCTACAATTGATGAAGGTTGTATTGGCAAGGTACAACTAAATAGTGATGATGTTGAACTATTTATTTCTGAAAACATGCATAGTTATGGTTTTAGAAAAGGTGAAGCAATCACTGGGTGTGAACATGAAAACCCAGAGGCTTTTGTATATAAGCTCGAGGATGCTGTTGTTATTCAAATTGATCAGGAGAAAATGTATTTATCAGCGAAAGATAAAGCGAGAAATACATACATTAGCGAGAATTACTCAATTGAAATAATATCAAACATAATTGGTGCAAAGAAAAAGTATCATTTTCCTGATGATACTTTACCAGAGATACCTAGATATGATTACTCAGATGTATATAATGTTGAACAGATTGCAATGCCTTCACAGTTATTCACTGTTTTGGCTGTTAAAAATCAATTGTCATTGAGCACTGGTATTGAAATGAAGAATAGTGAATGCATTATAGATAAGAACGAAGTCTTAGAGATATTTCAACAAAGTGGGATAGAAGGATATGCATGTTATTTTGAAAACGGTACGCTGTATAAAATTATTCCAGGTAGATTTGAAGTTGAATTAGAAGGATTCCAAAGTAAATGTGAGATTAATTTGATTATCACACAACGCATGTCTGATGAATGTGCGAATCAAGTGCTGAGAGGCGTATTTCTAAAATGTATTGAAACTGAAGAACCAATAAAGAGATGCAATGTAATAAAAAAACTCACAGAAATATCAACTTATAAAGATTATGCAGAACAGTTCACATTTTCATTGTTGAAAAAGCAAAAAAATATAGAGGATAAGGTCGGTATATTCCTTAAGTTGAATAATAAGTTCCTTAGAGAAAAATGGTGGCATGAATTTGTAATATGTAAGGCTCAAGAATTATTTGATGATCTTTGTGCACAGGTTACTATTGATAATTTTAGCGCAAAAAATACATTAGGAGAGAGCCTCAATAAGATATTAAAGCAGAATGATTTTGATTATTTAAGTTCAATCTCTAGAAATCTTATTGTAACTGAGGGCGAGGAAATTGCATATGAAGCTATGGAAGGGCTGAATTATAGTGCTGAAAGTGTGTTAGGAGTAATCAACATATTCAAGACGTATTGTGTGGATGTGCTAAATGGTGAGACAATATCAAGTCAAAGTAAGTTAGGAAGGCAGTGTGTATTGCTTGGACAATCTCTTTCAGAATTAAAGGAATTAACTGGGATATCTGATGTTATTGAAGATGCAGCCGAGTTAGATATTGATGCAGATAGGTTTATTCAAGTTCTGGCTACGTATAATGATATGCTTAAAAAATTAGAAAAATATAGGTTGTATGCAGTTGAACAATTCAATGCTTTGTTAGCTTTTAATGAAAGATATACAGATATAAGAGAGATAGTTACTATTGAAATAGAAGCTTTAAAGAATCCAAGCAATATTAATAAGAACTATATTAATCAAAGGCTTAAAAAATCCCGTTATAAAGATGCAATATGTGATTTACACATAAGACTACAATATGAGCTCAATCGCTTATTTGGAACGCAAAATGCTCAGACGTATGATTTGCTGTCAAATGCTGGTATAACTCGATACTTGAGTGAAGATGAATTGAGTGAGATGCATGTTGTGAGAAAATGTAGAAATGAGTTTCAACATCCGACAGGAAAGAGAAATAATAAGTATTCTGAGCAGAGAATAAAAGAGTGGTGCCAAATAGTAGAAAAACTAGGAGGAATGGATAATGAGTCATGCAGTAAGAATTGACTATCAGGGAATTTCAATTCAGTGCCAGAGTATCTGCGAGATGGCTAGCAGCCAACTTTGTAAGCTAGATAGAATGCTTGATGTTCTTGAGAGTGGATCAACAAGACTTCTTAATTCTCAAACGGATGCATTGAGGAAAGAAATTACAAAGATAAAGCAACAAATTCAAAATAAAATTGATTCAGTATTAAGCAAAGCAAAGAAAAAGGCGAGTTTGGGAAGAGTAGTTGTTGATTCGGATTATATGGGTAGTCATGCTAATGCTTATGAAGTCATTAATGAGGCAGAAGAATTGGAAGTTATGGTTACTACGTTAGCCGACACTAAGCTAGTTGAGATGGAATCACTACTTAATCAATTAATGAATAGTCAACTAGCTACTTACCAAGAAAAACTTAAGGATTTAGCAAGTGGAAGGATTAGAATAAATTATGATGTACAAGAAAAAATCAATATGATTACAGATGAAGTTATAAGGCAGTATGTTTATTTGGCATGGGTGGATAATCCGGATGCATCTTATGATTCTTTGTATTCTTTAGCGATGAAGATGAAATATTCAGCTGATAATCGGCAATATGTAGCAGTTGAAGAAAAGAAAATTGAAGAAATCAAGACTGAACTTAGGGATGAGAAGATTGATGAAAAAACAATTGAAAAGATTGTAAGTCAAAATGATGGAACAGCTAAGGAAAGAGTTCAAAAGGCACGAGAACTGGCTAATGCAGAAATTGTTAACGAGAAGGTTAGACGTGAAAGTGTGAAGATTATTGTTCAAGCCATAAAAAAGAGAGGATTTTTTGTTGATGTGAAATCAATCAAAATTGATAGAGAGAATAATCAGGTTAATATTCTAGCACAAAAACCAAGTGGAGCAAAAGCAGAATTTAAAGTATTTATGGATGGCAAGTTTGAGTATAGATTTGATGGTTATGAAGGTCAAGCATGTCAAAAAGATATTAAACCATTTATGGATGAATTAGAAGACGTGTATGGCATCAAGGTCATAAAACAGACTGAGATTTGGAGCAACCCAGACAAAAACTCAACAATGAAATATCAAACAATTGACTATAATAAGAATAAGGGGTGAAAAAGATGGCGATTGATAATGCATTTAATCGTTTAAAAAGAGAAATAGGTATTAAACGTTGTATTATAATTGATGGCAATGTTGGCGATGTGTACCTGAACGAAAAATGTCAAGTTATGGATTTGAAAACTTATATCAAACAAGTCCTAAACAATATGAATTATGATAATGTAATTTGTTGGGATAAGGTAGACGGTACAAAGGATGATATTGGAAATTTGAAACTTGTTGAAGATGTCGATGTAGAAGGTGAAGCTTATTTAGATAATGAGGAACTATCTGATATATTAGGAGATTCGTCTGCAAATACAAATGAGAATAAATCAGGTTCTATTGATACAACTGATATTAAGGAAATGCTTAGCATTGTAATGAAGAATTTGATCAATAAGAATAAAAAGGTTGCTTTTATTTTGAATTGGGCAGATTTTATGTTTTCTGGTTCTCAGCTACCACCGGATGAAAGAGAGCAACTTACTATTTTAGGCAAAGCGATTAGGGAAAAGATGCCAGATTATAATTCGACAGATGTGAACGAAAGCACAGTTATCTTAATTACTAATAAATTGGCAATGTTTCCAGTTGCATTTTATCAAGGTAATCCTGAAGTAAGTACAATAACATTACCAAAACCTGATCGCGAAGAGCGTGAAGCAATGATGAGAAAAATATCTTATTCCTTTAATGTTATAACAGAAAAGGGAAAAGATTTGATGGAATGTGAAAAAATCAATGAGTATATAGATATGCTTAATGATTTTACCAATAGAGAACTGATGCAGTTGGCAAGACTTTCTAGAAAAGAAGGCAAAATGGCTTTCGATAAGCTGTTTCTGCTATTTAAATATGGAGAAAAAGATAATCCTTGGGAAAAACTCGTATATTCAGAAGTTAAAAATATAAAGAATAAACTTGGCGAGCGAGTAATTGGACAAGAAAAAGCGATTGAAAAGATTGAAAAAGTTGTAATAAAGGCATATATGGGAATGACTGGCATACATAAAACTTCAAGCCGTTCTATGCCTAAAGGAGTTTTATTCTTCGTTGGACCAACTGGTGTTGGTAAAACAGAACTTTCAAAGGCGTTAGCTAAGTTCTTATTTGGTGATGAAGATGCTTGTATACGTTTTGACATGAGTGAATATGCTCAAGAAAATTCTGATCAGAAGCTTATTGGAGCACCTCCAGGATATGTAGGATATGAGGAAGGTGGACAACTTACAAATGCGATTAAAGAGAAACCATTTAGTGTTATTCTTTTTGATGAGATTGAAAAGGCAGCTAAACCGAATCCACGTATTCTTGATATTTTCCTTCAAATTCTTGAAGATGGTCGTCTTACAGATAGTAAGGGAGAAACTGTTTATTTTAGTGAAAGTGTGATTATATTTACTTCTAATTTAGGAGCTAGTGAAGTTGATCCTGGTGCAGTTGATGTGGCAAGTGAATTTATTGAGATAGTAAAGAAGTATTTTAATAAAGAAATTAAACGACCAGAATTGCTTGGAAGAATCGGGTACAGTAATATTGTACCTTTCAATTTTATCCAAGATGATGATTTTAGATTGAAGATTGCTCAGTCAAAGCTCAAACCTATTAAAAAGGGAATTGAAGAAAAATATCATATGAAGCTTGCATTTGATGATGAATTGGCATTTATAAATTATGTAATAGGTGATGCTGACAAGAGCAAAGGTGGACGAGATATTTTAAATGCATTGAATGATCGATTACTCGATGCTTTAGCAATGTTTTTATTTAAGCATAAAGAAGATTTAGTATCTTTGAGAGGAAGTAAAATTTATGTTGAAACAAAACAGGAAGGACTTACCTTTAGATTTGAGTAAGAAATTGAATGTTGCTCATATTAATATGTGCACTGAAGCTGAGGGACCACATAAGCGAATGGCTATATGGTTCCAAGGCTGTAATATATTATGTGAGGGATGTTGTAATACAGAATTACAACCGATAGTTACTGCTCATATTATGACTTTACAAGAAATAGTTGATATTGCCTTAGAGTCGCAAAAATTATACGGAATTGAAGGAGTTACTTTTCTTGGTGGAGAGCCAACTCTGCAGGAAGGACTAAGCGAGTTAGCTAAATCGATAGGCAATAATAATTTAGGAACAATATTGTTTACAGGAAAAATTGTAGAATTATTGGATGAAAAACTGGTTTATAGTATCGACTTGATTGTAGATGGAAAATTTGATGAACAGCAAATAGACAATAATAGAAATCTTATTGGTTCAAAAAATCAGAGAATCCATTTGTTGACTGATAGATATAAAAAAGACATGGATTGGTTTTATAAAGTCAGAGAAAAAAGAGTTGAAGTCAATATAGCTCAAAGTACAGGGGTGTTTATATCAGGAGATGTATTGTAATGGTCAAGCGTTTTTGTAACACCACCATAAAATTATTCGGTAATTAAGATTCATTAAAGAACTGGTTATCAAACCTACAAGAAGAATAAAATGATAAAATAGTCAAATTATGATATCATATGACTATAGAAATATCGGAATGAGGTGATAGGATGGAAACAGCAATTAGGCCATCGGCAGATTTAAGAAATCATTATAGTGAAATCTCTAGGCAATGCAAAGAATCAAGAGAGGCCGTTATTATTACTGTAAATGGACGAGGTGATACAGCAGTTCTTGGATTGCAGGTTTATTATCAGATGAAGTCGGAACTAGAACTACTCAGAACACTTGCTGAGGCAGAAGATGATGTAAAAAATGGAAGATTGGCACCAATGCAGAATTCATTTGATGATCTTCGTACGTCCTTACTAGAAAGGAAACAAACTTTCAAGGAGGGCGGAAAGTTGGATGAATTATAAAATATAACGTACAGACAGAGCAGAAGAGCAGCTCCGTAATATTATTTTCTATATTGCAGATGACTCTAGTGATATTAATATTGCACTTGGATATTTAGACAAGATTTAAACAGCAATTAATTGTATTCAAGAGTTCTCTGAGTCGGGAAGTGTTCCTAGGTATTCAATTCTAAAAAAGCAAGGGTATAGAGTATTGATTGTTGAAAGACATCTTATTTTTTATAAGATAAATGAGGCTGATAAGTTAGTAATTATATATGCCATTGTAGATGGCAGAAGAGAATATCGTAATCTGATATAAAAATTGAACAAAGTATTTAGATTAAATTTGGATGCTTTTTTGTCAAACAAGGAGATAAGAGAAGAACCGCCATCAACTGTACAAGGTAAACAAGCTTTTTACAGAGTAATGGCAGGTTCTTTTTGTGGTAATGTTAGATCTTTGTAGAGAGAAAAACCCTTTAACACATGTCCGACTAAATCTTTGGAAATATTCGAAGCTTATTTTTTTAGTGATTTGGCTCTTTTAAGTTACTAATTTATTAGCAATCTTAACTGCATCTATGCCATTTCCAGCATATGCATCTGCACCAATTTTTTGCCATAAATCGACATTTGTATTAAATGCATTTCCGCCAACCATTACTTTAACGTTGCTGCAACTTTTAGTTAAACGAATGGTATTAATTAAAGCAGTTACAGAATTAACATTAAAAGGCATAGTAGCTGATATTGCTAGTACATCTGCTTTTTCTTTTACAATCATTTTAATAATGCTATCTGAAGGGATATTTACTCCTAGATAGTACGTTTTCCAACCATCTAATTCTAATAAATTTGTTACCATTCTAATGCCTATCTGATGGTATTCACCATTTACAGCCATCGTTATAATTTTATGTTTTTTTGAATCCACGGATGTTGTATCGAGATATAGTTTTGACATAATTGACTGAGTGATTTCTGTAAAGTAATGCTCCTGTCCTACGTGAACTTGATTACATTCCCATAATCTACCAACTTCTTTTAAAGAAGGTTCTAATATCTTCATATATATATCCTGCACATTTACACCTTGATGAAATGCATCTAGAATTATTTTTATTCCTAAGTCTTTGTTGTTACTTAATAAGGCATGTATATAATTTTTTATAATAGAGGATACCAGAATAGGTTGGTCAATAGTAAGCGTAGATTTATTATTATTTTCAGTATTTATAATAATAGGTTGTCTTCCTAACAAACTATCTAAAGAAATATTAAAAAAATCTGCAATTCTAACCAGGGTTGCTTCATTTGGAAATCGAATACCTTGTTCGTAATTAGCTATTGTCGTTTGGCCTACACCTAAACTTTTTGCTAGATCAATCTGACGTAAATTTTTTTCTTGTCTTAAACTTTTTAAACTAATTCCAAAATTGTCCATAGCGGCACCCCCTTATAATAGAATAATATCACTAAATGAAATATATAGCTAGTAGTATATCCATAATTAGGAAAAATAAATATTTACAAATCACTAATCGTGGTGTAATATTAATAATATCACAATTTGTAATAATGAAAAATAGAACTAAAGTCGTAAGACGCAGTCAAAGTTAAAATTTACATAAAATTAACAGGTGATTAATATTCCAAAAATTTACTTGCTATAAAATAAAAATTAGTAACTTAGAGTACCTACTCATAGTTAAAGAAATAAATATAAATTTTTTCAAATTGAGTATTTTTAAATTATAGCTACATAATTATTAATGGCATATGGTATAAAAGATAAGGATCCAACTATGTCAGGTGTTGCGCCAGAAAGGGGTAAGATAGATCGGTCTAACTGTGCTAAAAAGGATTTGCTGTAAATAGTATCGATGGGTTAGAAGACTATAGTCTCTAAAAATATTTAAGGAAGTAAATGATGTGTTTAAGATTCATAAATCTACATAAAACTACATTACATCTGGAGGAAAGAATACTATGACAATCTTCAAAAAACTATTAGCAGCTTTTCTAACAATTATCACACTAATGATAGGTATGGTTACATTCTCTACAATTACTGCAGAAAGAATCAATCAAGCTAATCAGGAAATTAATATGGATATGGACAATATTTCTTTTTTTATTGAAAAAGAAGTAGATCATTTAAGATGGTTAAACAATTTGTATTCTATGTTTATATCGGGAGAAATACCTGATTCTGTCGATCACACAGAATGTGATTTAGGGCAATGGTATTATTCATATACACCAGAAGAGTATAACTTAGAAATATATAGAGCTTTAGAGAGTCCCCATATAAAGGCACATAATGGTGGGCATAGGGTGATAGATCTTTTTGAAAATGGAAGGGTTGAAGAAGCAATTTATCTTTTTGAAAGTGAAACCATTCCAGCAGTAGAAGATGTACAGCACTATTTGAAATTATTGCAAGAAGCAGAAAGAGAAGAAGTAGGAAAGTTTCAAGCTGAAATTACATCCTTACAAAAAACAATAATGATGATTACTATTCTAGTAGCTATTTTAGCTATTTCGTTTGTTATACTTATTGTCTTTATATTAAATAAGCAGATTGCATTACCCATTGTTAATCTATCAAAGACTATTGAAAGAATGTCACAATATGACTTGACCTTTAATAAAGACAATAAATCCTCAATATATCTTAATAGAAAGGACGAAATAGGAAGAATTGCTAGGGCTTTGAAACAAATGCAAGATAATCTTATAGACCTAATAAAAAAAATATTAGACACATCTCAACAAGTGGCTTCTTCTTCAGAGGAATTAACTGCAACTACTCAGCAATTTTCTAGTTCTATAGAAGAAGTATCTAAAACAATTGAAGAAATAGCGAATACGGCTAATGATCAAGCAAAGGATGCAGAAAGTGGTGTGCAAAAAACAGCTGATTTAAATAAAATTATTGAAGAAGATTTAAAAGATATGGCTAGAATAAATGAATCGACTAAACAATTGACAGTATTAAAGGATGATGGCATTAATATAATAAAAGATCTTACACAGAAGACAAGTAATACCAATCAATCAATAAAAAACATATATCAAAGTTCTATAGATACAAATGAAAGTGCAGAAAAAATTGGAGAAGCGAGTTTAATTATTAAAGGGATAGCAGATCAAACAAACCTTTTAGCCTTAAATGCTGCCATTGAAGCTGCAAGGGCAGGGGAAGCAGGCAAAGGCTTTGCTGTAGTGGCAGATGAAATTCGAAAACTAGCGGAACAATCTACCTATTCAGTTAAGGAAATTGATGAAATGCTTAAAAAATTACAAGATAACTCAAAAAATGCTGTATCAACTATGGAAAAGGTCTTGAATATTATTAAAGAACAAGTAGAAAGTGTAAAAATAACAAAAAATAAATTTTCTGGAATTGCTTATGAAATAGAAAAAGTTAAAGAGATTGTTGATAGATCAGTAATATCAGTTACAACTATGGATGAGACCAAGAATCAACTATCAGACCTTATGCAAAACTTAGCAGCAATTGCTGAAGAAAATGCAGCAGGTACGGAAGAAGTCTCAGCATCTGCTGAAGAACAAACAGCATCTATGGAACAAATATCCAGTTCAAGTCAAGCTTTAGCTGATTTAGCAGTGGAGTTACAAGAAAGTATAATGAGATTCAAATATGAATAGGTAGATATAAATAAAAGTAGTGACATATGTTAATAAAAGGATATGCGCCTTATTTCAAAGGTGTTCCTTTTATAAGTAGGTTCAATAATACGCACATCAATATTAATGTGTATCATTATTACTTTCTTGCTAACACACACGTTGAGACAGTTGTGTTGATAGTCGCGTCCAGCTAAGCTTTCAAATGCTAACTGGTGCAAGTACAGTCTGAGTAAGAGTCAAGTCGCTCAGTAGCTAGTAACCAAGGTACAGAGTAATCTGTGCCTTGAAGCGTTATGAAAAACGTCAATAAAGGATTTGAAGGAACTGGAGAGACCCTACTTTACACATCAATGATGTAAAGTGGTTGTATATAAGCCAAAAGGTGAAGTTATAACCTGTAAAGAGGGAGTCAGAAGTGCCCATAGTACCAATGATTATATAGACAACAAAACTATGTATAGGAAAGGGGCACAACTTTATTCAAGTTTTCGGAGGAGGTAAGTACCACTTCTCTACTCTGTAGAAGAAATAGCTTGATATCAAAGGGTTTTAAGGTTTTCAATAAAATATGGTAATGTGTTATATGTTCCCTCAAACTCGGTTTGGTATGATTCCCTTAAAGTAGACAGTGCAAATAAATAATTTGTACTGTCTACTTTAAGGGAGTCTTTTTTGGTTACGATAAAAGTGTGCTAAACCTTTGTTTCATAGCGATTGTGGATTCCAATATACAAATAAAGTATTTAAGAGAAAACTTGTTTTTTAGACCCATAGGCAATCTATCTATTATGCAATTTAAGTTGTGAAATTAAGTATTTAAGATTTATTTAGCAGAAGATTGAATTTTGTTGAATTTTAAATTAAATATGTTAAAATAAATATTAATAACAATACTTAATTGAATTTAAACAGATATAGTGATTTGTATAAAAAGTTTTGTTAGATGGACAGAAGGACGTATTTTACCCTTTCTCAGGGGAGTAAAAGCCAGTTTGCCAAGTGAGTTTTGTTTGTAGAATGATACTTTTAATGGAGATAATTAGGACTTATAGAAGTATAAATATAATATAAAAGGAAAGGTGTATTCATGGAAAAAAATTGTTTGGCAAGTGAAAAAAGCTATGAAATTGATGCCTTCAAGGGGGAAGTTCTTAGGCTTTTGGATCATAATATAAATGATATTTTTGCTGAGATAATAAGATCAACCAAGGACTTTAACCGGATAAAGCAAGTTATGATTAAATTAAAAGTCGATGACTATAGGAATGATTTTAAAATAGTTGGTGATACTTCAGAAGAATTGTTGAAGGCAAACAGCGTGGATAAAAAACTAAACTATGTTCAGTTTGCTAAAATTAATGAGGCGAATGGCATTTTAAAAAAATGGTTAGTTAATGTTGATATTCATAAAGAGATATTATTGCTTAGGGAGATAAGAAACAGACTAAGTCATTATGATGAGGGAAATAAATATAAAAATATAGGTGAAGTACATAAAGATTTATTTATATTGGAATGCTTTGTATTCAACTTTAAAATGAAATTTCCGGAGAAGTACGAGGATTTTAAATTAAAGTATGACGAGATAATTCAGAAAGCCAAAGATTTTGCAGACAAGTATAGTGAAAGTACAATTATATCGCTAAAGTCTAATAAAATATCTATAGAGGAATATTGTAAGGAACTGCAAAACGATATATTTTATGGTGAAAGTATAGAAACAATCAAGGAAAAGCTGTTTGTAGCGATTGGACACCTTGGAATAGATGTTTCGGGAGGTAAATTTAAGAAAGATACAAGAATAGATATAATAAAGTATATATATAAGAATAAAACTTATGAAAGAAACGCTATAAACACAGAAAATACAGAACAAAATAACGATGAGACAGTAAAGTTTAAAGATAATTCTGAAAAAATTAAATCTATGAAAATGGAAAGTTTTTTTTGTAAAAATCTTGGTGAAGCAGAATTAAGAAGAATCGTTAGAGATTTTAATATTCTTGTAGATTATAGATGTCTTGCATCTAAATCAGCAAGAGTGTTTTTGCAAAAGAGCTTGATCCCTATTTTAAGGTCCTATGGGGATGAAGCAAAACTCTTTTATGTTTATGAGACGTTAAATGACTATTTTACACTTAATAGAGATAATCATGATAAAGATGCAATTATTCAATTTATTTATTCTAACATGGAATTAAAGGTTTACTCATATATAAAGACTGAAGACAATTCTGCTAGAGATGACGATAATATACTGAATATTTTAAATAATTTACATAATGATAAAAACTTTTGTGTTATAACGGATAAACAAAATCTTATTAGTGGTATGCAGAAAGCACATAGAGATGGAATATATATTATAAATCCTGGACTAGTTGGGGGAGTTAAGCATAAACCCCAAAAGGAAGAATTTACCCCCTTATTCAAATTAAGTAAGTCATGCGTGGTTGATTCTAATACACTTTTAAAAGTAACGCATATTCCAGCTAGTGGCGATGAGGTGTATACATTAAGGCAGAACAACGTCATTAAATTGGTGGATTTTATTAACGGCGGTGGAGAGGGGAATATATATACCACCAGTCAACCAGGTATAATTGCCAAGGTGTATTTTGAAAAATGTATTACTACCCAGAGAAAGGACAAACTCACCCTGATGACTGAACATCAACCCAATATCAAGAATGTATGCTGGCCAATTGATATTATATTAAATAAATCTGGTGAATTTGTTGGCTATATAATGGCACAGGCTAGTGGTAAGGATATAGCAAAAACTATTTTTAAGGGAAGGTGTAAGGAATATAACAGATCTGAACTGGTTGAATGTTTAATAAACATATTTAAAACTATATCAGAGCTTCACAAAAATAATATCTTGCTAGGAGATATTAATGGGGGGAATATCCTGATTCAAAATCCACAGGAAATATATTTTGTTGATACTGATAGTTATCAAATTGAAAAATACCCTTGTCCTGTTGGCACTGAGTTGTTCACACCTCCAGAGATTTTTAAGTCAGAAAATGGAGAGGTGAGAGATTTCAGCAAGTTTTTACGTTGCCCTGAGGATGAAAGATATGCTTTGGGTGTACTTGCTTTTATGATACTGATACCGGGAGCAACACCGTATCCAATGATAGAAGGAAAGCTACAAAGTGGATTCCGTTTTCCTCAGACGGGAAAAAAGGCAGAAGGAAAACTTGCGTACAATTGTATATGGAGTTATATTCATTTTCAGGTTAAGCAGTTGTTTTGGAGAGTTTTTGATGAAAACGATAGAACTGTAACATCAGATAACTGGGTAAGGGCATTGCAGAGTTACAAGAGAGATATTGGTAAGGATGATATTAAGAATCAAATATTCATCACAACTTATAAGGATATAAATGGAGATACCTTTGTAGTTGACAAGAAATGCCCCAAATGCAATATGCCTTTGAACATCAAGGTAGATGATTATACCAGAAAGGCTTCTTTAGGAAAGACTGTGTATTGCAGGGCGTGTACCTTGAGAAATATTCATATCAATAATTTGACAACATTTATGGAATGTGAAAAATGTAGAAGAAAGCTCTGTGTTTCAAAACGGGACTATGATAGACAAATTGATAGCATTACAAATATTGCCTGTGAAAGATGTGGTATAACAGTTAGAGGATATTCTAGCGAGTATGAAAAAAGAAAAAGTCGTGGATGGTCTATTTTGTGTTATGAATGTGACTCTAATAAGGGGCTTTATGATATAAAGGTTTGTTGCAGTGAATGTGATGACAGAAACGGGGTGCGAATAAAGTATGCAGTACCATCGCTTACTGACATAATAAATTCAATAAAATAGAAGAAGGGATGATAAAATTATGGATAAAAATTTTGAAATTGAGTATGAGAGTTTGCTTGAGAATCCAGCTATGAGAGTGCCAATATGTCTATGCTTGGATGTATCGGGCTCAATGAGTTATAATGGCAAGATTGACGCACTAAATCAGGGAATAAAAGAATTTATAGATATATTGTATGAAGATGAAATTGCAAGGGATGCTGCAGAATTATGCATTATAACTGTAGGAAATAGTGCACCGGAACTAATAAGTAATTTCAGTAGTATTGATAAACTAAGACTGGATAAAAGAATAGGCAATTTTACAGCAAAAGGAGTGACACCTTTAGGACATGCCGTACAAATGGCCATAAGACATTTGAATGAGCGCAAAGAATTATATAAGGAAACGGATACCGATTACTACCAACCATGGCTGGTGATAATGAGCGATGGTGCCCCAACTGATGATGAGGAAGTTGAAAAAACAATTTCAATCACTCAGAAAATGATAGAGGATAGAAAATTATACAGCTTATCAATACTTATAGGGGAATACGCAGAAGGAGCTGAACTACTTGGAAAGTATGCTTCTTCCAGTAAGGCTTGTAGAATACAGGAAATTAATATGAGAGAGTTCTTTAGATGGTTAAGCTCCAGTGTTTCTAAAATATCTAAATCAACTCCAGGCTCTAATCAAGATCCTTTTTCAGATATGTATGACAGTGGAATTTTTTTAAAGTAGGAGGAACTTGACATGACAATAAATGTTGCTGCTGCTTGGCTAAAGGGATTAACACATTCAGAATGCCAGGATAAGGTCAATGCATGCAGGGGAAAAATATACTTATACAATCATATGGATGATTGTAAAATAGAGTCAGATTATGGACTTGTTGTCGTATGCGATGGCGCCGGCTCTAAGATTCATTCCAGCGCCGGTGCTTATGTGGTGGCAAAAGGTGTGGAGAAATACTTTACGGTTAAGCATCAATGGATGTCCTTTGAGGAGTTCAATATAGAAGAAATAAAGCATGAATTATTACACTATATAATACAGGAAATTCTTAGTATAGCTTCTAAGGATGATCACATTTCTGATTATGCATGTACGCTGCTTTTTGTACTGTATTTGGATAGAAGCAAAAAATATATCTACGGTCATATTGGGGATGGTGGAATTGTAGCCTTAGAGGATGATTCACTAAGAATTTTATCAGGACCTGAAAATGGAGAATATAAAAATCAAACGTATTTTATAACAGAAAGAAATGCTGAAGAACATTTTCGTTTAAAAGTAGGCACTAATATAAGCCAGCAATTAGGTTTTCTATTGTGTACTGATGGCATTGCGGGCAGTTTGTTCAAATTTTCCAAAACTGACCCCAAAATATCACCAGTATGTCAGACTTTTTGCGAATGGTTGATGGATTCTGAGACAGAGGAAGAACTTGTTGTAATAGAAAAAGCATATAAGGATAATCTATACAAGCATTTTTCATCTAGAAGCAAGGACGATTTAAGCCTTGTAGTTATGACGGTTTCTTAATTGGAGGAAGAATATGGGCTTAGGAAGTTGGATAAGACAAATAAGTTTAAAGTCAAAACTGAAAAAAGGTAATATTGATGCTGCTTATGAACTGGCTAATATGTATTTGTCAGACACTTCATTATCAAACAATGAAGTAACAGGTATAGAATATCTGATTCAAGCGGCGCAAGGAAATGTTGTTAAAGCTCAGAGCGACTTGGCAAAATATTACCTAGAGGGCAAGTATGTAACACAGAATACTCAAATAGCAATGCAGTGGCTTTTGTCAGCAGCTGACAATGGATCAGAAAGTGCTTTGAATGATTTAAAGAATCTAGTAGAAAGAGTGGATTCTAAAATTGCTTTTCAATGGTTTGAAAAGTTTGCAGCAGAAAATAGTAAAAATGCATATTTGATACTAGGGAACTATTATTATAGGGGAATTGAAGGGAGTGTTCCAATAAATTATAACCTTGCCTCAGAAGCTTATCTTAAAGCTATGAGTATTGGCATAAATACTGTTGAATTACCTTATAGTAACTTAATCAGTATTGGGTCATACTTTTATTATCAGGCAAAGAAATATGAAATGGCTGTATACTGGTGTAATATAGCTGCAGACTTAGGTGATTTGGATTCAAAGTATATTTTAGGAAGATGTTATTTTGATGGTACAGGGGTTGAAAAGGATTTCCAACAAGCCTTCCTTTATTTTAAGGATTCAGCGGAAAGTGGCATTGTAGAAAGTAAAAAATATTTGGGAATATGCTATATGTATGGCTATGGTACTCAAAAAAACTCTACAACAGCGCTACAACTCTATAATGAAGTATCATCTACATATCCAGAAGTATTTAATTATATTGGACAATACTATATTAAGAAAAAAGATTTTACAAAGGCCGTTTTAAATTATGAGAAAGCGGATGCATTAGGTATAGCGGTTGAGAATAAGGAAGAGTTTTATAACTTGGCTTTATATTTTGATGAGGTTCAAAATTATGAAAAGGCAGTACATTGGTTAAATCTCTCATCAAAGAAAGATACAAGTGAAGGATATTACCTGATGGCTCGATACTATTTTTACGGTCGATATTTTCAAAAGGATCAAAAAAAGGCAATGGAAATGCTACAGAATCTTTCTATTATCAGATATGAGCCAGCATTACTTTTACTTTATAATTTATATAAGAATGGTGAAGATAGTATTGAAAAAGATAAATCTAAGGCTTTCAGCTACCTAACAAGTTTAGCTGAGTTAGATCATTCAGAAGCTATAAAAATGCTGGGCAACACTTATATGCAAAAGGACAGTGGCGTTGTGCAGCAGGATTATGAACAGGCAGCTAAATGGTATGATAAATGGTATAATCATATAGATAAAAAAGGGAATATAAGTTATGAGCACTTAGAGGAGATTGGCCAGAATTATTGGGAGATAAAAGAATTTAAATCTGCCAATAGATGGTTTTCTAGAGCAGTTGAAGAAGGGTCAGTTATTGCACATAATTTCTTAGGAAAAGCATATTTCGAAGGAAGGGGTATGACTCAAAACTTTACCAAGGCTATTAAGTATTTTAAATATGCAGCAGAAAAGGGTGTTTTTGAAAGTAAGGTATATTTAGGTCAATGCTATATGCAAGGACTTGGGATAGCTTCTAAAAATTCTGATATAGCATTACAATTATTTAGTGAAGTGTCCTCAATATACCCCGTAGTATATAATTATATTGGAAATTATTATATAAATAATAATGAAATTGCCACAGCTGCTTTGAATTATGAGAAGGCAGACGCAGCAGGGGTAGCAGAAGAGAAAAATGGAGAATTCTTTAATTTAGCTTTATATTATAATGAAATTCAAAATTACGAGAAGGCAGTACATTGGTTAAGTCTTTCATCAAGTAAAGATTCAAATTATGGTCGTTTCCTTTCGGCACTATACCAATTTCATGGTCGGTTTGTTACAAAGGATACGAAGATGGCAATGGAAATTTTCCAACAGCTTTCTGATGAAGGATATGAACAGGCATTTTTAAAGCTTTACGACATCTATAATAGCGGTGAGGAGGGTATAGAGCAAAACAAAGGGAAAGCCTTTAGTATAATATCAAGACTTGCAGAGTTAGGTAACGTAGAGGCTATAAAAATGGTAGGTTGCGCTTATATGCAAAAAGATAGTAACTTTATGCATAAAGATTATGTACAAGCGGCCATATGGTATGATAAATGGTATAATCATAAGCTTAAAGTGGGGAATGTGGATCTTTCTCATTTAGAGGAGATTGGTGAGTATTATTATAAAATTAATGAATATAACACAGCAAGTAAGTGGTTAATTAGAGCGGTAGAAGTAGGATCAAAGACTGCGTATGTCAACTTGGGTAATATAGCAAGTCGTGAGGGCGATAATAATAAAGCTTTTGAATATTTTTCAAAAGCTGCTGCAGATGAAGTTCCCGATGGATTAGCATATCTTGCGAATTGCTATTATATTGGAAAAGGTACTATTATTGACTATTCCTTAACATATAAGTATTTTGAAAAGGCAGCGAATAAGGGAAGCTCAATAGGGTTGTATGGACAGGCCTTTTGCCTTTTGAACAATATAGGTGTTAGATCAACAAATGAGGATAAAAACAAGATATTTACACTTCTAAGCAAAGCTGTTGAGATGAATAATAATAATGCTCATGAATTGCTATCTAACTGCTACGAGCTTGGGATTGGAACAGAGGTTTCCATTGATATGGCAATATATTATTTATGTCAATATAGAGATGATGAGAACTTGTTGCGAATGGTAAAGGAGAAAGATTATGTTAATGCATATCAGTATGTTAAGGACAGAGAAGAGTATCTCTACCATAAAATGATTTTTACTTACTTTGGTAAAGGAACTAATCGTGATAAGGATGCAGCATGCGAAATGTTTGTAAGCTTCTATAAATCCAAGACACTTAGAGATAGTTGTAGCAATCATGCAACAAAATCAACCTTTAAATATAGAATTGCCAAGGATGTTATCGAAGAAGGAATACGATATGAACGTGCAAGGGATTATGAGAAGGCAAAAAAATATTTTAAAGCTGCCCTCAGATTTAATCCCCAGGCAGGAATATTTCTTGCAAGGTTATTGTTTGAACAAGGGGACATTGATTCTCTTCCGTTACTAGATAAAATGTCAAATTGGGAGGAAAAGGATGATGTATATAAAAAATGTAGAAGTATTGCTCATAATATGCTTGGCTTGTATTATGAATATTTTTATTCCAAGGTTACTAATATACAAACATCCTACACAAATGGTTTCAATTTTAAAACCATTGACGTTCAAAATAGCTATTTGATGATGGAACACTATATGAAATCAGTTGAAGATGAGGCATATAAGAGGATTGGTTCTTTGATAGGCAGGTAGTTTTATTGTGTACATATAAAAAATTCTATATATGGAGGTTTTAAAGTTGAAGAGAGATCCAATTGAAGAGACCAAAGAGTTTAAAGAAGTAGTAAAAAAAATACAGCCACAACTAGATATAATTAATTCACAACTTGATGAACAAGGTTATAGAATGGGACGTTGTCATATATATTGGGCAAAGAAAAAAGAGTTATTGAAACAGGAAGGTATTAATTGGCATACTCCTGCAGAGTGTAATCCTTATACAATTTTCGATTAGATTTGGTAGAATTGGAAATATATTATTAGAGGTTGGTGAGTTAATGCTTACTGTCCTCTTTTTTTCTGCTCTTTGTCAATTTTTAGTCAACTGAAAATGGTCCAATTATTATTTTAAAAATGGCCCACTATTTTTTATTAGTAAGCCACCATATGGTTTCTTCATATCTGTGGCTAGTTTAGTAGGGAGAGCATTTGAAAAGTGATGATTTGCTAAGGAAGTATAAGGCAAATCAGTTTTTAGAGCTTTTAGAAAAAGCAACGACAATCGATAAATTCGAGTTATAATCATTCGAAATGATAGTTGTGAAGCTAGTTGTATTTAAAAATAAATCTATTCGGATTAGTTTGATAGATGAGGCATAAGTTGACTGTTAAATATAATAAAGAGCCAATTATTTATAATTTAATTAAAGTGTAAATGAATTTGAATATATTTTTTGTTTTTTTATAGAATTATAAAAAAATTATTGGTATAATTTATATACATGTAATTGGTATAGCCAAAGATATAGTATAGGGGGAGTATATTTTGGTAAAAGAACCTCTCTGAAAGGACAAGAAAAAATTATGCATATGCATTTTCACATATGTGAGCTGCTTATAAAGGAGTATATATAACAGTAAGTATAAATTTCTCCTACGATGGTACCTTCTCCTGAAAATTTTTTATAAATCACTTAAGAAAAAATAGTATATATCCTATTTTGGAAAATTATGAAAGTTACTCATAGGACTAATTATTTACAGTAATTGAAAATTTTTATGTTAGCTGATATTCTTGAGTTTGTGAGGAAGGTATTTTTATTGGACAATCAGAAAATATAGGAAATATAGCTCCTAATTTCCAAAAAGGAATTTTTAGAGTATTATGTTAAATGTATTGTGATCTATTTCTAGACTGTTAGGAAGTAAATAGACATAAGAGATTCTTTGGTATTCTCTCAAGAACAAAAAAGGACTTTAATATTAAGTTTATGTGATCTTAAGAAAAAGGTTAGAGTAAAGTACTGATAATTAAAAAATCCTAATCAAGCTTTGTTTAAATATGAAAAAGATATTTTGTTATATGGCATCTATCAATAAATATAAGCAACAGGCAGACAGAGCTTACTTACTATCTATAAGCGTTGGAACAGAGATGTGGAGATTTGAAGATCCAATGGATATAGATACACTATTAATGAAAGCTGATGAAAAAATGTACAAATGTAAGAGTAGTAAAATAAATAGCTTAAATTCAAGCCCCTTGCTTTAGGGGGTACATCTTTATGGATACCCAATATAATCCAATTGGAACTAGGTAATTCTTTGGATTATAAAAACTATCAGGAGCATATGGTATAATGCAATTAGGTAATCATTACTTCTATAAAAGGATTACTAAAATTACCTGTTTTTATAATACTTGATTAGGTAAAAAACCAATAAGCCCTAAAACTAACGCATCAATTAGAGTTTATTGGTATTAATTTTAACTCGGAAAACTATTATCTATATTTCATTTACTAAGATATTTGATTTTTATTCATCAATAATGATAATTTAATTGAAACTCAAAGTTAGTAATTTTATATTCATTATTATTAAAAGTATAGTATACTTTAATAAGCCCCATTCTTACATTCATTGATAACTCTATTCCTACTTTTACTGTTAAATTAATAGTACCTGAAAATGCCTCATTATTTAATTCATATAAAACATAATTTCCTATTAATGGTTTATCATATGGAAATTTAGAGGTAGGTATTATTTCATCAGGTATAAAATGAATAACATCATTTATTACAACTCTAAGACCTTCTTGTGATATCTTCATTTCAACGTTATCATTTATAGCATCAATAGGATTTTCTACTTCAATTTCCTTCATTGTTTCTGGATTAATAATATGTATTTCTGTAATATCTGTTGCATAGGTTAAACGAAGATTCTTCTAAAAAAGCTGACAAGTTGCTGAAGTGTATTTTAAAAATGCAGGGGAACCCAATTCAATTAATTTAATTCTAAGCTAATATTAGGAATACTATATTGTTAATTTTAGGTTATATCTATTTCATTAATGGATTTTTTAGATTAAAATATTATATAGAACCTAGATAGTAAAAAGGAGGCTATTATGAATTATAAATCAAATACTCAATCTGCAAAGCATTTAATAGTCATGTCCATAGATGCACTTTCTGAGGATAATTGGGAGATGTGTCAAAGTTTACCCAATTTCTCTACCCTTATAAAAAAAGGTGCTTATAGTAATGAGTTAAAGAGTGTTTTTCCAACTCTGACTTATGTAGTGCATACCACTATGGTAACAGGGGTGTATCCTAATAAGCATGGTATTATTCATAATAATCCCTTTCAACCTTTTGTACCTGAAAAAGATCAACTATGGTATTGGTACCAGAAAGATATTAAAGTGCCGACCATATATGATCTAGCAAGGAAAAACAAATTAAAAACGGCAGGATTACTTTGGCCTGTTACAGCAAATTCAAGTATAAAGTATAATTTGCCAGAAATAAAAGCTATAAAAAATGAAAACCAAGCATTAAAAGTTCTTAAAAATGGTAATAAGCTCTATTGCTTGGATCTTGAACTAAGACTAGGTAAACATAGGGAAGGGATAAAACAACCCAGTTTAGATGACTATACTACTATGTGTGTAGTGGACACCATAAAAAAGAAAAAGCCTAACTTGTTTCAAATCCATCTTATTGATTTAGACGATGCAAAACACAATAACGGAACTAACAATGAAGAAGTTCAAAAAGCGTTACTAAGGATGGATGGAAGAATTGGACAAATTATTCAAGCTGTTAAAGATGCCAAGATAGAGAATGATACCATTTTTCTTCTTATAGGAGATCATGGTCAATTAGATGTAAAACATAAAGTGTATTTGAACAATATATTGAAGGAAAAAGGGCTAATCAATGAAAAAAATGGGAAAACTAGGTGGCGAGCTTATTTCCAATCAACAGGAGGTAGTGCCTACCTCTATATAAAAGAAGGAGATATTGAGGCTGAGGAAATAGTCACTAATATATTACAAGAACTTCAAGTAGTAGACAAGTTTGGTATTGAAAAAGTATATGATAGAGAAGCATTAGATTTACTCAACGCAGATAAAAGTATTAAGTATGGCGTGGAAGCAAAAGAAGGATATTGTTTTCAAGACGAAATAGCAGGAAAAAACATAGTTAATTGCAAGGATGAAAATATTAAATATGCTACTCATGGCTATTCACCAGATAAACCAAATTATAAATGTGTCTTTATAGTTTCAGGTAGTAATATTAAGGAAAACTATAATATAGGTCCAATTGAAATGGTAGATATAGCCCCTACTATGGCCAAAATATTAGGACTAAAATTTTATCCTTGTGATGGAAAAGTTCTAGAAGAAATTTTTACTATGAAATAGTTAAATATAAGTCTCTATGAAAAAATTTAATATTAAAGCTAAAAAAGAAACTTTAATGTTAATGAGTTTTTGAAAAAGAATATGACTTTCTATAGTGTTGGTAAGTAGAGGAACATAAAAGGTAAATTTCCTGTTAAATAAACGCTAAAAGTATTCTCAGACTACGGTTTGAGTTTTTTTAAACCCCTAGGGGTAAGCCGATTGGGTGAGAAATCACTTGACCGGTTTTTTATTTGTACTGGGATATATGGACTCCTCTCCGCAGTAACTATAGTTAAAATTAAAAGACTGATGAAAATAGTACAGAATGAATTATGAAAAAATACAAATATCAATTTGTTAAACATATAACAAAAAACAATGAATTTTGAATAAATTTATATTTAAAATCAAAACAAAACAAAGCATAAGCCATTTTGCAATAAGATGTCAAATAAAACAATATTTTCTTTCATATTTTTGAATAGTATGATATAATATTATAAATAAATATAAAATAAATATTTTATAGCGTAATACAATTAATATTGAAATGTAATTTATAGACTTAATTTGAAGGATTTAGAAATTAGACTTTCATTAAACCTTCTTCCTGTAGCGGAGGGAAAGGCAAGCTATTAGGATAATAAGAATAGGTGTATAACTAAGTGTAGGTGATAATATGAGAATAGTAAAAGACATTTTGGATCAAAAAGCAAAAATAACTGTTGTTGGCTTGGGCTACGTAGGAATGCCTTTGGCTGTAGCATTTGCAAGGACAACTAAGGTGATCGGATTTGATGTTGACAAGAAAAAAATAGAAATGTACTGTCAGGGATTAGATCCAACAAAACAGGTGGGAGATAAGGCTATAAAAGAAACCAGTGTTGAGTTTACTTCTGACAATTCAAAACTTAAAGAATCAAAGTTTATAATCGTTGCAGTGCCAACACCTATAAAAATAGATAAAACACCTAATTTGGAGGCAGTAATAAATGCCTGCCGTATCATTGGACAAAATACATCAAAAGGAGCTGTTATTGTATTTGAATCAACAGTGTATCCAGGGTTAACAGAAGATGTATGTATACCAATTTTAGAAAAAGAATCGGGATTGATTTGTGGAAAAGACTTTAAAGTGGGATATTCACCAGAAAGAATCAACCCTGGAGATAAAGAAAACCGTTTGGAGAATATTAAAAAAATAGTTGCAGGTATGGACAATGAAACCTTAGATATAATAGCTAAAGTGTATGAAATAATTATAGAAGTTGGGGTACATAGAGTGTCGTCTATTAAGGTTGCAGAAGCTGCAAAAGTAGCAGAAAACAGCCAACGAGATATAAATATTGCCTTTATGAATGAACTGTCTATGGTATTTGACAGAATGCTTTGATTTGTCTATAGAAGCATTATCAAAAAGTCATAGAATTAGTAGTTATAGAAGATAAAGTTAGTTAGAAGAACTAGCCAAAATACTAGTATAGCAATTGAGTAGGTGACTTGAAGGTTTATAAAAATTTTTAACGAAGAGGTGTGTTGATGAAGCGGTATTTTTTTTATTTCGTTGGGTTATGGATTGCTACACTAGGCGTTGCTAGTGTTATTACATCTGATATGGGTGCTGGTCCTTGGGATACTGTATTTGTGGGATTATCTAATAATATAGGATTAACACCAGGGAATTGGGTCATTATCGTTGGGGCATTGCTTATGATAATCAATGCTTACTTATCTAAAAAACAACCTGATTTCCCAGCGTTTCTAACAATTTTTACTACGGGTGTTTTTGTTGATATTAATCTAAAGTTACTTGAGTTTATAGAACTGAACAATATGACTCAAAGAATTTTATTGTTTATAATAGGATTCATCCTACTTATAATTGGTGGGGGAACCTATCTTCAAGCTAAATTAGCACCAAATCCAATAGATAATTTGATGTTAGTGATGCATAAAAAATTTGGTTTTAGTCTTGCTATTTCTAGGTTATTAGGGGAAAGCTTTGCGGTTTTAATGGGGTTACTGTTATCAGGTCCAGTGTCCTACGGTACAGTAGTTGTTGCATTATTTATCGGCCCTGCCATTCAAATTTCATATAATGTAATGTCAAAAATATATAACTGTCCTACACAAGAAGGGACTGCATAAAAAATATATATTCTTACGCTCTTATGAGTGTTTTCTTGTTACAATGCATAAGAACTTAGAGACGATAGACAAATGATTAGAATGTTAGGTATTACATCAATAGTAATTATAGAGGTTGATCGAAGTGTATAACTTTGATCACTTTTTTTTGCTCCAAAAGTGATTGTCTAATAAAAATAGAAAATTAAGTTATAAGGCTATATTAAAGATTCATTAAAGATATAGCAAAAAGGCTGAAATAATCCAATTTTTGACATATAATTATATTATATTTTAACTGTAGAAAGTATGGATGATTGCTTATATAGTAATTAGAAAATTAAATTTAAAGGGGATGAAGTTAATGAAGAAAGCAGTAATAATTATCTGTATTGCAATATTGTTAGTATCTGTTGTAGGTTGCTCGGGAGGTTCTGATCAAAAATCTGATGAAGAACTAAGAGCAGAAATCATGGCAGAGCTACAAGAAAATACTCATAGAGAAATAGAACAAGAAGTATCTAATGAAGAAACACAGGAAGGACAAGAAATAAAAGAAGAAGGAGAAACATCACAGCAATCAACGGAAACAAATACGCCAAGTAAACAACCTTCTGCAACAAATAATAATACGTCAGACCGTATTTTGGTAGGTACCTATCCTGGGGGTGGGAATTTTGATTTTATCATTGAAAAAGATAAATCAAAGGAAGTAGTAGTAGGGGTACCAGTATATTATCTGTCCATGGCATATAATAATGGAGATAAGAAATTATTGGCTAAATCTGTTAATCTTGGAATGGATTGGCCCAATTCCATTGCAGCAATCTTAAATCCTACTTTATCTAATGATGGTAAAAAAGTGTATTATTCTACAGATAATACTTTTAACGCTGGTAGTGGCTACGCGGCAAACAATTATTTTACACGAGTTATAGATTTGAATTCATTAGAAGATTATTTTTTTGAAAGTGGAGAACTTATTACTATTTTAGATGATAGTCAAGGTCCTTATAAAGATCATATTGTTCTTAAAATTTACTCAAAAGATAATGCAGGAAATATAATAACAGTTTATCAAATCGTAAAACCTAATGGAGATCAACTGGTTATTCTTGACACGCCAGGTAATTGGAGAGCTAATATTGAAGCCAAACTTGGTGGATCAGCTAGTGTAACGCCAAGCACAGAAATAGGTGACGCAGTTAGGTTATCAGGGTTTACTAACGAAACAATTAGAGATGTAAATATTAATTACAGTCAATACAGTGCAGTAATTGTTCCGTTTTATACGGGAGTAAATACTAATAAATTGGCGACATCACCTTGGATTGACCATCCCGAAGGTCAAGTTTTAGACTTTATTGTTTTTGGAAAGTTGCAAGATGTTGTCATTACACGTTATCAACATATGATGGATCAAGGAGAAGCATTTGAGTATGGGGTAATTGAAAATACCATCTTCAATATACATTCTTGGTTACCTTATGATTCAGGTCGCTATGTAATATCTGGTAGAGTGCATACTGGAGGCGGTCATTTTGAGGATGTTACATTTGCCTTGGATGATATGAGAGATTCTTCAGAATATGATATTATATTAATTAAATAGAATAAACATACATTTGGTTTGTTTTTTTTCTTAACTGGAAATTAAAAAGAAGCAACGAAAAGAGGTTGAAATCTCACTCGTAGCTTCTTTTTTCAGTCAATTAAAGCATAAAACATTGACTAAATTCCTATTTTTAATGTATAATAATACTATTGACAATTATGAAAATTTAATAAATGGTGCAATGAGTTTTTGTGTGGTGATAATGGTGGCAAAAGAAAAAATATTATTGGTAGAAGATTCCCCTGATATAATTGAAATTGTTTCACTTTACTTAGCTAATGTAGGATACTGTATATCTACAGCGAGAAGTTATTCTGAAGCTTTACAAATGGTAAAGAGTGAGAGCTATGATTTAATTATTCTAGATATTTTATTGCCTGATGCAACGGGTTATGATTTATGTAAGAAGATAAGAGAATTTATGTACTGTCCCATAATATTTATGAGCTGTTTAGAATTGGAAGAGAATGTGATTAAGGCTCTAGAGTTAGGTGGGGATGATTATATTGTGAAACCAGTCAGACCCAAAGAAATAATTGCTAGGGTAAGGGCTAATTTACGTAGGGCCAAACAATATACTCATAGTAATGAAAGCCTTGGTAAATTAGTTCAATTTAATGATCTTATTCTAAACACAGAAGAGTATACACTATCAAATTCAAAAAAGACCATACATATTACACCACTTGAATTTAATATTCTTGTCTATTTGCTAAAATTCAAAGGACAGAAGGTATCATACACTACACTATATGAAAATGTTTGGAAAACTGAAGCTTTTGATGATTGTAGGACTGTTAAGGTACATGTAAGTAATCTTAAAAATAAAATTAGACTAATTGGCAGTGATAAAGACCCTATTGTTAATATTAGAGGAGAAGGGTATTTATTAAAAGAATAAGTAATTGATAGTTGATTATATAATGAAAAGATATGGGAAGGAACATATCTTTTTTTGTGTCTAATATTTGGAGAGTAACTATTACAGTTATTAAAGATTAATTAAAGATATGGCAAAAAGGCTTATTGAATCTTGATTTTTATTATAGAATTATAGTAGATTCTTCAGAAGTATTCTTTGCTTGTAAATCGTTTTATTAAAGCATTGCAAATAAAAGACTGTAACTGTAGAACGCTTTATGAAGAAAATATTATTTTGGAGAACTTATAATGAAAAAAATAGCCAAATTGTTTATTTTAATTATATTTCTTATAATAATTTATGTAGGTTGTTCTACTGGTACAATAGAAAACAAAAAAGATGCTTTACCAAGAGAAATTAAAGGTAAATTGAATGAAGAAACCCTTAATGAAGAAGGAGAAAAACCTTTTTCACTAGAAATGAATGTAGGACAGTTGGTAAAGTCTGACGGTACATTAGAAGCTAAAGATGGGGTTTATGATTTAGAGAAGGTGTATGAGTTTATTTACAGCCAACATCCCCAGTTTAATATAAATGATTTTAATATGTGGACAGCTAATTTTTATGATTTAGATTCAGATGGAAAAGATGAAGTTATATTTACAACCTCATATGGTAAAGGAAGGCTAGAAGAAGCAATAGTAATTAAAGCAATTGATGGAGGGTTTATAGAAATTCCTTCATATATGCCTCTTACTAGGTATGAGAATATTTTAACTTTTGAAGAAGGTTTTTTAGTACATATAGGACAAAA
This sequence comes from Natranaerovirga pectinivora, assembly GCF_004342165.1. Classification (NCBI taxonomy): domain Bacteria; kingdom Bacillati; phylum Bacillota; class Clostridia; order Lachnospirales; family Natranaerovirgaceae; genus Natranaerovirga; species Natranaerovirga pectinivora. The sequence goes on from NZ_SMAL01000002.1 coordinate 56,277, forward strand.
TGGTTTGCCTGGTTCATTTGAACAGAGTATGGACCTTTATATTTATGATGGCTTTAGAATTGTTAATCTACTAGATGGAGCAATTATAATTAATAAAGAAGTATCAATAGCAGGTAAAAACTATACGGTTACAAGTAAAAAAAATGGAAATTTTAAAGATTTCACTATGACCTATTTTAAGACGGATTATTTAACCGGATTAGAAGAGATCCTCTCTATAGACCATTATACATATAATGAGGGAATGTATTATTGGAGAACGCCCCTTAGTTTATCTAATAGTGCTAAAGATTTTGATAAAGTTTATAATGGAAGCAATCTACTGGCAACTATTGAATACTTCAATGAGAACCTTTATCATTTTGATGAAATTAGAAGAAGGGAATTTAGCGTAAATCTAATCAATGTATTAGAAAAAGATATGGAAAGAATTTTTCGAGGACAGAGGTCTATTTTAGAACATATTGGTACAGAAGGGTATGATGTTAAAACAAATAGGCTTGATGATTCAAATCTTAGCAATGACGTTATAGAAGAACTTCATGAAATAACCAGCAATAGCGTGTATAGGATAGCAAAAAAATACTATACATCTTTGGGTTATATAGAGGATATGGGTTTTACCATTACCATTGAACCTAGAATTTTTGAAATGTTAAAGCCAGCACTAGATTATGCATATCCTGAAAGATTTACGCCATATGATTATAGTGGTCTCAAACCTATTTTAGTACCCAATGTTATTTTTAATTCTCCAAAACAGGTTGAACTTCTGCCTATGGTGTATCCTAATGTGTATGTATATAGTTATGCAGATGTGAAGAAGCTAAAAGGGGCAGAAACATGGAAAACTAATATAATTCTTCCTATAATCATTCCACCTCCAGAAACTAAACAAGTCCTCAAAGCTTTGATAATAATCCTAGGGTTAGTAATCATTATAATTGGTTATTTGCTCATAAAAAGTTTACGAAAGCTTATAGACACAAAAAAATTATTGGAAAAAAGTATAAGAGAAAAAGAAAAATTTATGGCAGACATATCACACGACCTAAAAACGCCTATTATGAGTATTATGGGTTATATGGATACGATTTTAGATACCGAGATGAGAGATAAAATTCCTATTGATAACTATTTAAGAAGGACTCAGTCTAATATCTTATACATATCTCGACTGGTAGATGATTTGTTTACTATGTCAAAGCTAGAAAACAACCAAATTAAGTTAAACAGAAAGAAGACCAATATAAACAAAGTAATTGAAGAAGCTATTATCATTATAGAGAACACTGCAGATAAAAAAGGTATAAGTATTATATCTCAATTAGAAGCAACTATAGATAGTCAATGGGAAATTGATTATATTAGAATTAGGCAAGTGTTAGTTAATATTCTTCATAATGCAGTCAAACACACCTCAATAGATGGAGAAATTATTATTACGACTAAGCATAGTAAAGATAAAAAAATATTAGTCGCTATAAATGATAGTGGTAGTGGTATTTCAACAGAAGAAATACCCCATGTATTTGATAGGTATTATAGATCAAATAATAATATTGACTCACAATCTACAGGTCTTGGCTTATGCATTGCCAAAGAACTTGTTAAAAAACATGGTGGTAATATATGGGTAGAAAGTGAGCTAGATAAAGGAACGACCTTTTATTTTGAAATTTAAACAAAGTGCTCAATCTTTAAAAGATTTGAATAATAGAATAAGAAAATGGAGGAATTTATATGAAAAAGAAACTTAGTATTATTTTGATTTGTCTAGTGATTGGAATAAGTGTCTTGGGATGTTCCAACTCAGAAAAATCAGAGGAAGAACGAAGAGAAGCAATTAGGGCTCAAATAGAGGCAGAGATAGCAGAACAGCAGGAAGAGGAAAAGATAGAAGATAGGCAGGAAGATCAAAACAACCAAAACAACCAAAACAACCAAAACAACCAAAACAACCAAGTTCCAACCAACCAACAGAATGACTTATACCTATCTAGTCTAAATAATGGTGATAGGGTATGGGGTGGACTTACTATTAAAGATATTGAATATGATAAAAGAAATGGTGTTCCACCTAGTTTAGTAGGATTTGTTTTAGAGGGAGAAGTTGAGGTTACAGGAGAACTTTTCTTTGATGAATATTTTGGTGGTATAACCTTATCAATCAATGAGAATAGTATTTTTACTAATCCACTAATTATTGAGTTTCCTGATAATTATATACATGAGTATCGACCAACATATTTATCATTTAATAATGAGGAAACATTAACAAAAGCCCTTTCAACAAGTGATGTTAATGACATCAAACAAAATTATAAAAGGCTGAATGTAAAAATCAAGATTAAGAATATCGGTGCATTGATGATGTATGAGTCAGAGGGAAGTCATTGGTGCTCATTTGTTGAGCTAATTGACTATTCAGCAAATAATGCAGGCCCATCTAACAATCAACCTAGTAATTCAGTTTCCTCAGGAAAGTTGCTTACAATGTATGAATATAACAAAAACTATCAATACGACATAAATGGTTTTGGAGCTATAGATACTTTCTCGGTACATAGAAACACTGAGTCATATGAAATGTATCTGGTTGTAAATAACTACAGAATGGACTTTCCATTTATAGAACCTGAGTTAGTATACGATAATTACAAGATTATTGAGTTTTCTGAAAGAAATCATTATGTATTCGTTGTTTCTTCAGTTGTTCCACCTTTTGGTGAAACTCAAATATCATTCTACTATTACGCTACTAATTATGGGTTAGAGCCATTAGGTTACATAGAAACGGACAAGGCATTACAAGACTTAAAAATTGAGAATATAAACTTTAGTCAGGTTAGAATTAATAATGTAAACTATGATTTCAACTCATTACTGCCTTAATTGGGCTTTGAAAAATTTAAGTAAATATAGAAGCGTAAGATATGAGCCCTCATATTTTTAACAAAATGAGGGCTTTTAATAATATAAAAAAATAATAACCAGTGTATCAAAAATTATGATAAAATATACAAGCAATTAACTAAAGATAATATAAGACTTAATAAGGTATATTAAGAAAGCATAGAAGGATGACACTAGAAACGTCCCTAAGTTGACGAGATACGTTTCAATTTGGGTGCTAATAACTGTTCAGATAAAGTTATTAAAAATATTGGTATTGCAAAAAAAATACATTAAAAATGTAGGGATTGAAACACCAAAGACTCCTGAATTTTTTGAAGCTTTTTTTAATAAAAAAGAATCCATCTTAGAGACTAACTTAGATTTTATTAATTGTGCTGAACTTCATCTAAATGAGAACAACATTGATAACTACAGTGGGGAAAACATGTATATATCCAGACAAGGCTATATCTCTCCAACTTGGAGTAGAGAATTAACCCTACAATTTATGAAAATAGCCGATGAAGAAGAATGGGATTTAGTGGTTCATGATTGCTCAAACTACACAAAATTCGCTAGAAATTTAAATCTAAGTAGTAAAGAAGGCAAGTGGTTTGGGGCAAGTAATTATGCTTGTGAGTTCTCAAGGATTCCTTACCATGTGTTTTTGCCTATATTACGAGATGACAATTTTAAATTTGTGATTGAAGAGGAATTGCCAGAAGGTTATAAACCAGGACAGATAATTTTTTAAATAGAAATTAATCATTAAATATATCTTCTAAAACTGACAAATGTCATTTTGAACTGATGACTGATGTAACTTGTTATTCAGTGTATTCTGAATTAGAATTAAGCTATAGAATGAGAAGTGAAAGGGAGATATAAAATGGATAAGTTAAAAAGATTGGTATGTTGTGTTTTAATTATTAGTTGTATGTTGCTTCAAGATATAAATTTGAAAACCGTTTCAGCTTCTAGTACATCATTAGGGGCAATGGATGTAGAGGTGTTTTTAGATACCCTTATAGGTCAGAAGATGACAGAGTTTAATATACCTAATTTAACAGTTTCAGTTGTTTATGATGGAGAAATCCTTTTGGCTAAAGGGTATGGCTATTCAGATTATGATACAAAAGAACCTGTAGATACTGAAAAGACTCTTTTTAGAATTGGGTCTACGTCAAAGTTACTCACTTGGACAGCTATTATGCAACTTGTAGAGCAGGGAAAACTGGATTTAGACAGGGATGTAAATGAATATTTAGATTTTGAGATCCCCAATAGAATTGAATACAAAGGAAATAAAGGAGAAGCAGAGCCCATTACGCTTAGACATTTAATGTCCCATACACCAGGTTTTGAAGATTATATGACAGATGTTTTTTCCCTTTCAGAAGAGAATTTAATTCCTCTAGCTAGGTATGTACGTGAAGAAAGACCTGCAAGAGTTTTTAATCCGGGAGAAGTTAGTGCTTACTCTAATTATGGCACATCATTAGCGGGTTATATTGTCCAGGTCGTGTCAGGGGTTCCTTTTGCACAATATATTGAGGAAAATATATATGCCCCTTTAGGGATGAAAAACAGTACCTTCCGACAGCCAGTACCTAATGATTTGCAGGATAATCTGTCTAAGGCATATCGTTATGTGAATGGTGAATTTAGAGAAGGTAAGTTCGAGTTTGTATCTGAACCAGCAGGAAGTATGAGTAGTAGTGGACTAGATATGGCTAAATTTATGCTCGCATATCTTCAGGGCGGACAATACGAAGAGGCCAGCATTCTAAAAGAGGAAACTGTTCAGAAAATGTTTGCTGAGCAATATACCCATCATCCCCTCTTAGACGGTATGGCTCATGGATTTATTAAAGCTACTTTTAATGGGAGACACACATTCCACCATCCAGGCGGAACTATGCTCTATGATACAGGTCTTTATTTGATACCTGATGAGCAAGTAGGCTTTTTTATATCTCATAGTGGAGGAAATCCACTTGTGAACATAGAAATATTTCAGGGGTTTCTAGATCGCTATTTTCCATCAGAAGAAATAATTGCACTTGAACCAACTGAAGCTATGGGTAAAAGGTCTAGTGAATTTGTAGGCGAGTATTACCAAAACAGAAGGTCATTTACTACAGTGGATGCATTCTTAAGTCTAATGATAGGTTTAATTAGAGTTGAAACGGATAATGAGGGATACTTATTAGTTACTCATTTAGGAGAAAGCAATAGATTCATAGAAGTAGAGCCAGGCGTTTATCATAATTTGAGAGAAGGGGGAAGTCACGATTATGGTGGTGGCTTTAGAACCATTGTGTTTGGAACAGATTCAATGGGAAAAACCATGCTTATGACGGATGGCCCCATGAGTTACTCAAAGGCTGAGTGGTATGAGACCAGTGGATTAACCTTTTTACTCCTTATTTCATCTGTCCTATTTATCGTTGGTAGTTTGCTATATTGGGGAATAAAGGCTCTTATTATTAAAATACGCAAAAAGGAAGTTGAACAATTAGTAAAAACGAAAGGTTCAATACTAGCTATGAGAGTAGCAGCTTTACAAAGTGTACTCACCTTTGTTTTTCTAGTTACATTTATTTTAGAAGGTGAAATCAATCCTGTATATGGGTTACCAACGCCAGCGTATACACAGCCTTCTCTATTAAGTTCATTAATAGATGTAATTGTTTCATACTCTATAGTTTTAGTGACAGGAGTAATGGTATATTTTTCCCTAGCTTCATGGATTAAAGGTTACTGGAAGTTAGTGACTAGAATGCATTATACTTTCTTTGCAATGTTTTCCGTAATTTTAACGTGGATATTCTATTTTTGGAATGTAATTTAGATGGATTATTATATAGCAAAAATCATATATCAATAATTTATCTACAGTCTAAACACACTCTTCTACAGAGTGTGTTTTTTGATGCATAGCATATCAGGATGAAGTTAATTATTCATGAAAGGTTAAACTAAGGATAATCAATAATATATTCAAAATGAATATAGTGAGAATCCTTTGTTAAAGATTCAAAGGTATATTCTTTTTCTATTAGATAATCTATAATTTCAGGTAAAGCTTCTACTGTAGTCGTTTTAGGCCAACTATCGTGAAATAAAATATTAACATTTCTTTTATTTCCTATACCATTAAGAACAGAACTTAAAATTTCCTCCTTTGATACTGTTACTGCTAAAGCATCCCTTGAATCTAGACTCCAATCAAAGTATTGATAGCCTCTATTTTCTATATATTCAATGGTATCCAACATAATAGACTGTGGTCCATATCTTTTATGTACAGTGTTGTTGGATCCCCCTGGAAATCTAAAAATATCCATCGTGACCCCCGTGGTATCATAAATCAATGCCTCAAGAGATTCAACATTTTGAATAAAGGAATCTAAACTTGTATAATTAATACTATAATTGTGATTATATGTATGATTTCCAATAGCATGACCTTCGTCTACAATGCGATTGTAAATTTCTTTGCCAAAGGCTGTATCATTGCCGTTCACAAAAAAAGTTGCCTTGATATTATGCCCCTTTTGGTTATAAGCCATTAAGGTATCTAGGATGCGAACCGTATTAACACTGGGTCCGTCATCAAAGGTAAGAAAAACAACTTTTTCTTCAGTTGTATTTCCAACTCTCGGGGTCTTTCTAGTACCTATGGATGCTTTTTTCTTAAGGTGTAATTATCCTCCATAAGCAGAGTGTTTTTATGTAGGATTTCTTCCATACTTAGTTTTAACTCCACTATATATTGTTCTAAATGTATGGTTTGTTCTTGAAGGTTTTCATAGACATCATTTAGTATTTGATTTACTTCTTGAAGTGTCTCATAGTTAGCACTTAACATTTGATTTTCTTCTTTTATTTCCAGATAATTGGAAAAGAGATTTTCGTATTTTACTTGTTGGCTGGTATATATAAAAACATTATATCCAAAGATAAATAACAAATAAATAAAGATTACTAAAAAAGAAGAGAAAGTAACATAAAGCCTGTTATTTGATAGAATCATTTCTCGATATTTTTTCATAATACTAATCCACCCATACATTATTTTTACTATAATAATATTAAAAGAATAGAGCATGTATTACTCAAATTGGATAAATTAAATGTAGGACCTTTAATCGGGGCATCTGCTAAAATAGTTAGGTGCTTTTTATCAGGGTAAGATAAGTAGAAACAGTTATAATATAAGTTATCAGGGAGTAAAATGGTTTATCCAAAACTGTATTTATTGTAATAATATGGAAAGTGTTCTATAATTAAAATTAATTAACTCATTAGAATCCAATATAAATCATTAAGGAGTGTGACGCGTTTTGGAACAGGAAAAAAGATATATAATAAATCCATTTAAGATTGACATAGCCCCCATGAAAAGGTTATTACTGGTGAATTTCGAAAAAGACCCGGATATGATTTATATAGGGTTTGAGCCCCAAGTATTCGAGGATAATATCCATGGAAAAGGTCATTTGGTCATTGGATGGAGGCAGGATGGCAAGGTAGATATCTATCATCAACCAAGCCTAAAACTTGATCCAGAAAAATATGATATTGTGGGTAAAGGACTAGCTAATATGGTTGAAAGTGAATTGCTGGGAGCTTCTTATGAAGTAAATGACTGTGGGGTTCAAGCATATTATGAATTTAAAGATATCAACAGTAGAAATATAATAATAAAAATCAAAGAGAATAATCCCAAAAAAAGAAAGCCCTTTGGATTACTTGCCCCTATGGGTGATGCAGCAGAAAACCCTTCTGCAATGCCTTTAGTACTCTTACATGATTTTTATTTTGTTCGAAAAAAACATACTGAAATTGAAATAAATATAAATGGTAAATTACATAAATCTGATGAATTGCCTTTACCCATTGATGGTACAAATATGCTTTTTTCCCGTTACAGCCCAAAACCACTAATAGCAACTCTTAACCCTGCTATTGATGATGAAGTAAAACCTTTAGAAGTAAAATCCAAACAAAATCAGATCAAATGTGGGGAATATGATTTTGAATTAGAATGGATTAATGATCAACCTACTATAAAGGGTATTACCAGGAATAATACAATCTATCCAATTACATTATTGTTCAAAGAAGCCTTTCCAAGTATCCAAGCTTTAGAAAACAATACTATTCTAAAGGGAAGCTTTGAAATTGAAGGCCACCCATCCACAGGAAGAATAGGTGGACACTATACCCTTGAGAAAAAGAATGACATAGTAAAAATCATAATGATTCCCTCAAAGGGATGGGCGCCAAAGTCTACAAAATTCTCCCTTCTCTTTATTTACACTGCAGCTAAAATCTTTAAAAAGTGGCCAAAGACATATGAATGGACTGCACATATTCAAGAGAGAGAAAAAAAAGCTTATTATATGCAATCAGGATGGAAAAGAATCAATAGATACACACCAACTACCAATAGAGACGTGGAGAAGGGATAAAGGTGGGAGAAAAAATGCAGATAGATAGAAAGAAGCTCATATTAAAACATAACCCAAAGTTACAAAAAGTGGTATTTCAATCCCCTCTTACAGTGGGTAATGGAAGTATAGCTTTTACAGCTGATGTAACAGGGATGCAGTCCCTTTATGAAGAACAAAAAAATGCAGATGTTCCATTATTAACCATGAGCGATTGGGGATGGCACACAACTTTGGCTGAGGGCAGTAAGAAAAAATTTACCTTAGATGATTTAGTAATGACTGAGTATGATTGTAATGGAAGAACCTTTCGCTATGGTGTTGAAATGAAACCAGGCAATGAAATGGTTTATAATTGGCTTAGGAAAAATCCACACAGATATAATTTGGCTCGAATTGGACTTTTATATAAAGGAAAAGAGATAACATCTGAGCAGTTAAGTGGTATACAACAAGAACTAGATTTATATAGTGGGATATTATATAGTACCTTTATTATAGATAATACAAAGGTAGAAGTGACAACTCTTGTCCATCAAGAAAGAGATACCCTTGGCTTTCGTATCAACTCTGAAGCTTGTGAAGATGGAAGACTGACAATATTAATGGATTTACCTTATGGCTCTCATAATATTACTGGCTCCATATGGGATGCACAGGAAAAGCACACCACAGATGTATTAAAAAACAAGGATAATGTTTTATATCTTCATCATCAGCTAGACGAAGACGAGTGTTATATATTTCTACAAGGGGATAGTATTATTGCCTTTGAACAAGTAGCTTCACATACTTTCACAGGCAAAAGTGAAAGTTCTACTATTCAGTTTACCCTTTCCTTTTCACTTGAAGAAATAAAAAAGGGATGTCATTTTGAAGAATGTTTCAATACAAGTAAAGAGAGATGGAAACGATTTTGGGAAGAGGGTGGCATCATATCTTTTGAAGGATCTAAGGATTCAAGGGCGGATGAACTGGAAAGAAGAATAATTCTATCTCTTTATTTAAGTGCTATTAATTCCTGTACAACTATGCCGCCACAAGAAACTGGGCTAACAGTAAATAGCTGGTATGGCAAGTCCCATTTAGAAATGTATTTATGGCATCTAGCATACCTTCCTTTATGGGGTAGAACTTCTCTTTTAAAAAGAAGTTTAGGGTGGTATAAAACAATTTTAGAAAATGCCAAGGAAAATGCAGCAAGAAATGGATATAAAGGTGCAAAGTGGCCCAAAATGGTTGGTCCAGAAGGCATTGATTGTCCTTCTACAATTGCTACATTACTGGTCTGGCAGCAACCTCACATTATATATATACTGGAATTAGCTTATCTATGTGGAGAAGAAAAAAGTTTTTTAGAGGAATATTGGGAAATGGTAAAAGAAACTGCCCAATATATGGTAGACTTTGCTGTATATAACAAGGAAACAATGGCGTATGACCTTGTTGGGCCACTGATTCCTGCCCAAGAATGTCATAAACCAGAGGATACCAAAAACCCAACATTTGAAATAGAATATTGGAGATTTGGGTTATGGATTGCTGAAAAGTGGGCAGAACGTCTGAATAAAACAACACCTCAAAAATGGAAAGAAGTAGCTCAAAATATGGCCAAACCAACGGTAAAAGAGGGTGTCTATTTAGCACATGAAAATTGTCCTAAAACATATGAACAATATGCAGAAGACCATCCTTCTATGGTAGCTGCATTAGGTCTTTTACCGGGAGATAGAATTGATCCGAAAATCATGGAAAATACGTTGGAAAAGATATACGATGTATGGCAATTTAAATCCATGTGGGGATGGGATTTTGCTATGATGGCAATGACCGAAACAAGACTAGGAAATCCTGAGAAGGCATTAAATATTTTATTATATGAAACAGAAAAAAATGCTTATGTTGAAAGTGGTAACAATATGCAGGTTTCAAGAAGTGATTTACCCCTGTATTTGCCGGGAAATGGCTCTTTATTACTTGCAATACCAATCATGGCGGCTGGATATTCAGGAAGTAATATGAAGCACCCTGGTTTTCCGAAAAATGAAACTTGGCAGATTCAATATGAAGGTATTTTTCCATTCCCTTACTAACTTATAACATCCCTTTCTTTGGTGGCATACGATCCTAAATACTCATTACCTTTATTTAATATTAGGAAAAAGATATATTGATTAGGCTAAATGCTTTAGGGCAGCAAGGATGGGAGTTAGTGGATGGAGGTAATACCTTTATCTTTGGTTGGGGGGAGTGCTTTATTAAGGTATTTCATTTTTTATATGTTCAATAAAAGAGTTAGCTGCTAGAGTTAATGGAATGTTTTTTTGTACAACTATTCCGATTTTTCTAGGAGGCGGCGTAGGTGAAATTGGTATTTCATATAAGGTTCCTTTTGCCAGTTCTGGAGCAACAAATTCTTTTATTACTGAAGCTACACCAAGTCCAATTTTAGCAAATTCAATTAAAAAATCCATACTACTTATTTCAATTTTTGGTGTTAGATGTAAAGAATTGTTTTCTACAAATTCATCTATATATTTTCTGGTTAGGTTTTTCTTTTCAAGCATCATCAAATGAAGGTTATTCAATGTTTCTATAGAAAGTTTTTTTCTAACTAGATTTTGATCGTTTGTGACAAAAATATCATGTATTTTCATTAGTTCGATAAAAGTAATATTGTCTTGGGTATTTGGTATGCTAATAATACCAAAATCTATTATGCCTTGTTGAAGAAGTTTTAAAGTATCAGGAGAAGATCGGTTAATAACTTGTATCTTGATTTCAGGATAACTTTTGTGAAAAGATTTTAAGTGAGGCATAAAAAAATATTGACATAAGGTATTACTTATTCCGATCTTAACTAATCCTTCTTTCAAGTTATTTATTTTATTAATAATCTTTTCACCCGTTATTAAATGATCAAAAGCTTTTTCAACATAATCATATAATATCTTCCCTTCAGAGGTAAGAGATACGCCTTTGGAACTTCTAATAAAAAGCGTGCAACCTGTTAACTCTTCTAATTTTTTTATTGATTTACTAACAGCTGGTTGACTAATATATAACTCTTTAGCAGCTTCTGAAATATTTCCATGCTTTGTAACAATATAAAACACTTTATAAAGCTCAGTTTGTAGCATTTAATCCAATCCTTTCAACGAAGCTTGGATCTCTTAAAAAGTAAGAGGCATAAGCTAAGTAATGTACAAGTCATATAACTTGTGGTTATGTTAAGTATAATTAATATGTATTTAACTTATATATTATTATAGCATATAATAAGGATATGTTTAAATTAATTTAGTTAAACAATCAATGATACATATTGGGAAATTTAGCTTTATATTTGTAGTTTACAAGACATTAGTGAGATGTAAAATTAATAAAATCATAAAATGACTTTGAAATTTTATTACTAGAGTATATAATATAAAATATATCCAAATTTAATTTAAAAATTTCGAGTAGAAAAGAAGGAGAACAAGATGGGTAAAACAATAGCTGAAAAAATATTTGATGAACACAGAGTAGACATGCCATTTCCTGATACGCATGTTCTAAGATTAGACAGGGTTTTCTGTCATGAAATTACAACACCAATTGCTATAACAGACCTTATGTCAAGAGGATTGGATAGAGTTTTTGATCCAACAAAAATTAAAGCGGTTATAGATCACGTAACCCCTGCTAAGGATTCAAAAACAGCAGAGCAAGGGAAAATTCTACGTGATTGGGCTAAAAGAAATAATATTAAGGACTTTTTTGATATTGGAAGAAATGGTGTCTGTCATGCTATTTTTCCTGAAAAAGGATTTGTAAGACCAGGTTATACAATAATTATGGGTGATTCACACACATGTACTCATGGCGCTTTTGGTGCATTTGCTGCAGGCGTTGGAACAACAGATCTTGAAGTAGGAATACTTAAAGGTGTATGTGCATTCCACCATCCAAAAACAATAAAAATCGAACTAAATGGGTCATTAAAACCAGGTGTTTATGCAAAAGACCTTATTCTATTTATTATTAAAGAGCTAACTGTAAATGGTGCTACTAACATGGTTATAGAGTTTACAGGTGAAGTTGTTGATGGTATGTCAATGGAATCACGTATGACATTATGTAACATGGCTATAGAAGCTGGCGGTACTTGTGGTGTATGTTATCCTGACATGACAACAGTTGAATACTTATGGGACTTTATTAAAGATGAATTTGATTCCAAAGAAGAGGCTTTAAAAGAGTACTCTAAATGGGTTTCTGATGAAGATGCTTCTTATGAAAAAGTATATACATATGATGTTTCTGAATTAGAGCCAATGGTTACTTTTGGGTTTAAGCCTGACCAAGTAAAATCAGTAAATGAGATGGAAGGCACAGACATTCACCAAGTTTATATAGGAAGTTGTACAAATGGTCGTATTGAAGATTTAAGAATTGCAGCAAGCATTCTTAAAGGTAAAAAAATTAGTGATGATGTACGTGGAATTGTAAGTCCTGCAACGCCAGCTATTTATTCATTGGCTCTAAAAGAAGGCATTATAGAGATTTTCCAAGATGCTGGTTTCTGTGTGACAAACCCAACATGTGGTGCTTGTCTTGGGATGAGTAATGGTGTTTTAGCTGAAGGTGAAGCTTGTGCAGCGACAACAAACCGTAATTTTAATGGTAGGATGGGTAAAGGTGGTACCGTTCACCTTATGAGTCCTGCAACTGCTGCAAGTTCAGCAATTGAAGGAAAAATAAAAAATTCACAAATATTTAAAGCATAGATAGTGGAGGGCAAAATGAAAGAATTCAAAGGAAAAGTTTTATTTTTAGATAGAAGTGATATTAATACCGATGAAATCATTCCTGCAAAATATCTTACGGAAATTACAAAAGAGGCATTAAAACCGTATTTATTGGAAGATTTAACCCTAGAGGGTTTTAATGTTGGGGAAGATATTAAGGACAAAGCAGTCGTTATAACAAGAGAAAATTTTGGTTGTGGTTCAAGTAGGGAACATGCGCCATGGGCGTTAGAAGTTAATGGCATCAATGTGGTTATTGCAGAGAACTTTGCTAGGATATTTAGACAAAATATGTATAATTGCGGTATGTTTGCAATAGAATTATCAAAAGATAAGATAGACTATCTTTTCGAAAATTACGCAGGAAAAGACACAGAAATAGAAATCGATGTGGATAACGATAAGATTATTGTAACGGCCCAAGATCAATCAGAAACAATTGACTTTAAAGTTGGCGAATTTGACAAGGTACTTGTTAAAGAAGGCGGCTGGGTTGGTTACGCTGATAAGAATTACTAATTTGTAATCAAAAATGAAGTTATTGTAAAATTAACACCTGTAAAGCCATTATGTTTTACAGGTGTTTTAGTTGTACGTAAGAGGAAGCTAGTAAAGATTATGGTGAATATGACATGATGGAAATGGGTGGATATCCTGTATCTGGTTAAAGGCATAATGTTTAGTTGCAAATTGAGAGTGGTATAAATACTCTAACAAGTATATTTCATTGTTATAAGCGTCGCAAAGTATACCTGAAGTACCTGTACCATCAATAAAAGAAACACCTACTGGTTGATCCATTAAATGATGAAGTTCCTGCTGCCAATGCATAGATGAGCACCTCCTTAGTAGCAGTTTATTCCTTCTAAGAAAAAACTGTTACCTATATCATCTCAAACATTTTTAAGGAGAATTACTAATATGAACATTTATAAAATAATGATAAAATCGGAGTTGTTCATAAGGGAAAAATAGAAAAAATTATGTTGCCATCTTAAGTTTTGAGATTGTACGAAGTCTTAAAAGTATACAAATACCTAAGATAACAATATTACTTATTACTGTTGCAGATAGGGCAATAGGTGCATAGTATCTCAACCGTAACCCATCAGGTTCAAATATAAAAAAATTAAGAAAAAATATGGTTGTAATGCATATTGCAATACATAATAAAATACCCATTCCATTCATTAGAAGGATCTCACCAATAACTTTTTTTCTAATGGTGCTCTTGGGAATACCTAATGAATGATAAAGCTCAAATTCTGATATCCGTCGATCATACAAGCCCACAAATGCAGCATTAGTAGTAATTATAAATACAATAGATAATAAAAGGATACTTGCTATAAAAAATATATCATTAATTTGAAAATTCGTTTTTGCATTTTTTAGCAACTCTTCATAATCTATAATTTGTAGTTTATCATATTTATTTTTTATGCTTAGAATAAATTGCTTATATTCCTGTTCAGGATATATTGGATTTGGTAAGATCAAAATACTTGCAGAGTCCGTTGAATCTGATGTAATAAAATAGCTTATAAATGCATCTACATCCATAAGTGGACCAACCTCATAGTAGTCACCACCGTAATAGGCATTAATAAATTCATTATCAGAGCTTATAGTATCTCCTATAGTGACCTTTAATGCATTTCCTTGTTTTTTTGATACTATAATCATATTATCTTTTGGAATGAATGCTTGATCTACATAATTCATATAGGAATTAAATCTACTAAAATCTTCCTTTGTAAAAGTATATGCGGTATTCTTATTTAAAAACCCTAGCATTGTTCTGTGGGCAACATAATTAAAGCCTATTTGAAAATATTCAATTGAATTATTATTTTTTACTTCTTCTAAGAATGCTCTGTATTGCTGCCCATTTTCATCTCTATAAGAAGCATTCACCGTTACGAAGGAGGATTGATGATCAATAACTGCAATTGTTTCAGTTTTAATATTGTCAAGATATACCCCTCCTAGATAACAAAGGGCCAATAATCCTATAATAATGATAATACGTATGGTTCTTTTACTATTGTTTTTTACATAATAGAAAGAAGAGAAGGGTTTCAAAGGAATATGCCTCCTTTTCTAACATTACTAACATTTCCGTCCCACATTTCAATAACCATATCAACATCTTTTAATATGGTTCTATCATGGGTAATGACTAGTACCAAGTGTTCCTTAGCATAACTTTTAAGATAATCCATAACCATATAGGCAGTTTCATGGTCTAAGGAGGCTGTTGGTTCATCTGCGAATAAAACTTTTGGAGAATTCATTAATGCTCTTGCTATAGCACATCTCTGCCTTTGGCCACCAGATAACTGCTTTGGTTTTTTTCTAATATCACTAGCTTTAATACCCAGTTGATTCAATATTTCTGAACCCTTTTCTTTTGAGCCGTCTTCTTTATTAGCTGCTACAATAACATTATCTAGGGCAGTCATATATCCAATTAAGAAATGCCTCTGAAAAACAAAGCCGAATTCTTGTCTTCTGATTAGCTCCATTTCTTTATTACTTAGTGTAGCAAAGTCTTTTCTTTGGTAACTTATACTTCCACTTGTGGGAACTTTTAAAGTAGACAAGCAGTACATAAAAGAGGATTTCCCACTACCTGATGGTCCAATTAATCCAATCAACCCAGTATCTGGCAATGATAGTGATACATTATTTACTGCGCAAACCTTTTCTGTTTTATCCATATCATATATTAAGGATAAATTCTTTATTTCAAACATAAAATCCCTCCCAAATTCTAAAAATCATCATCTAAACCATCAATTGTTTTGATTTCTTGCATTCCGCTTATTACAGGTATGTGCAGGATTCCTGCTAAAAACAATAACGCTGCAATAATCTGTCCAAATACCTCAGGCATCCAAAAGCGATAAACGATTCCACGACTGTCCATAAAGAGCCCACCCACATTAATAAGGAAAAAACAGAGGACAATTGCAAGCAATATAGCAGTTACAAGACAAAATATAAATTCTTTTGCTGCTAACAAATAAATGTCTCTTTGTGAAAAGCCTAAGGAGCGATATAAACACCATTCTTCGTATCGGTCTTGGACATGTAGTTGATACACGAGAAATAAAGTCCCAGCGATAATTAAGGTAGTAATTAAAGATACCAATCGAAGTACGGGATCTAAATCTCCAAAATGCTTATTGACTTCTTGTTTTCCACCTTCCATATCCCAAAGGATACGAATAGCATCATCGTTATTGAAATAGGATGCAGAATAACCTAAGTTATAAAAATAATCTTGTAGATTGAGTAGATAACCATCATTTAAAAATAAAAGATTTCTTTTTATAAACCCTTCATCAAAATGAATGCCTACTGCAAAATAAAAATCGGATTTAACAATTCCTGATATCTTTGTGTTGTCATTATTTATGCTGTCCCCAATTTTTAAATTCCAATTGGCGGCCATTCTTTCATCCACTATAATTTCTCCAGGCTCTTTTGGCATTGCACCCTCTTTTAGGGTAATATTCAAATAATCACAAATGGTGTTAACTTGTTCTTTTTCTACTAGAGGAATATAATAACTGGCACTTGATATTAAAGTATGAATATTAATATGGTAGCTAGAAAAAGGAATAACATAATCAATGTGTTCATTTAACGCTAATTGTTCACCAAATTCTTTGACGCCTCTATTTACCTCGGTTATCCTTTCAAGAACAGTTGAGGTAGAGTCTGTATCCCATAGGGAAATATCCATACTCAATATGTCGTTCCGATTAATGAATACCCCCTGCATGTGATTTGATTTGCCCAATACAATATTCTCAAGAGTATATTTCATGGGATTAACAAAAAAACGCAATCCATATATTAAAGTTATAAAAATAGCGAAACTAATAATTAAAATCATTGCTCTTTTTTTATTATTTTTCAGATAAGTCATTGGTTTTAATGTTTTCTTCATCTTATCAATTAGCCCCCTAAATAAAAATTATTGTTAATAGTCTATCATTAAGTTTTTTTGTCAACAAGTGACTGAAGTCATACTTTATATTAGCATAATACAGTTAGTTTCACTTATAAGAATAATAAAAAGTAGCCTAATCCCTTAGACTACTGAACTGTTAATGACCTCATTGTATTAAAGTTTTTCAATTTAATTTTTATTAAGACATTCTCGTAATTTCACAACTAAAGTGGCTCTATCACGAATCTCTAGTTTATCATAAATTGAAGAAATATAATTTTTAACGGTGCCTTGGGAAATATATAATTGAGTAGCTATTGCACTATTTGTATTTCCCTCAGATAGAAGTGTACATACTTCCATTTCCCTTTTGGTTAATTGGGAGAAGTTGAGGGAGTGCTCCTGTTTCACTTCCTTTTTAGATAGCATCATCTTTGCCAATTGATTCATAACCTTATTATCTAAGATGCTTTGACCTGTAAGGATATGTTTTACCCCATCTATAATATTCTCAGGATTACTGTCTTTTAATAAATAGCCATCAGCACCTTTTTTAATCGCTTCAGTAATATAATGATCATCATAAAATGTCGTAAGAACCATGATTTTTAAATTAGGATAGCTTTTCTTTATATAAGGAATAGCATCAATGCCACCCATTCCCTTCATATTAAGGTCAAGTAAGATAACATCTGTTTTCATATGTTTTAATTGTTCTAATGCATCTTTTCCATCTGTTGCTTTTCCTACCACACTCATTTTACCTTGATAAGTTAAGATGAGTTCCAGATTATCCATTAATTCTGTATCATCATCAACTAATAATACTTTAATCATTATTCCCACCTCTTTTCTGAAGAAATTATAGGTAATTCCATGGTTATTTGGAATCCTTCCTGAAAATCTAATTTTGTATTACCACCACACCGAGTTATATAATTTTGAATCTTTTTTAATCCATATCCATTTTCTAAACGGATTTGTTGTTCTTCTAGTGGAAATTGATTAAAAATAGTTCCATTATCCTTTACAATGAGTTTAACATGACGTGAATCATATATCATCTCAACGTAGAATCTGGTCGCATTGCCATGTCTTACGCCATTGGTCAATGCCTCGGATAAAGAAGAGTGTAAAAACTCACAATGGCGGTTATTAATGTAAACATCTTCAAGAGCATCATAAAATTTATATACAATTTGTATCTCAGTATCTAACATAAATTGTTCGCAAGTAATTTTTAGCATATTAGATAATTCTTTTATGGATAGTTCATTAATTTCTTTATCTAGTATTCGTACCGCTTGTCTTATTTCATTTAAACTTTTATGCATTCGATCTTCTGCAACTGATATTTTCTCTTTAGCTAGGCTTGGATTCATATCATATATGACTTTTGTAGCATTTAATGCCATTATGGCAGAAGTTATGGTATGGCCTACGGCATTATGCATATTTCGAGCAATATTTTCTCTTTCTTCATACCTAGCGTTTTCTTCTACAAGATATACTTTTTCAGTTAATTCTTTACTTATATTTTTAGCAAGCAATTCGTTTAGAACACTTTGCTTTACACTTTTTAATATTTGAGTTTCTTTGATTTCATATAAGCATACAAGTTTCTCTATGTAATACAATACAAGACATAAAAATAATAATAAAAAAGTATAAGATACTGTTTTTATATCAAGCGCACTTGTTAAAGTAAAAAATATAGAATAGGATAAATAACAAACTGATGGAAGAAAAATACGTATTTTTTTAATCCATTGATAGGATGGGCTAACCAATATGTATATAAACATTGCATTATACCAATCTTCAAGGATCAAAAAGGTCAGAATGCCAATCACTATCTCGGTAAAAAGAAATATGCTATTAAGAACCCATTCTTTTTTATCTTCTTTAATAGAATCTCCATCAGTGAGTAACTCATGGCTACAACAGAGGATTAACATAACACCTATTAGTGTAAATATCATGGTGGATTGGTTAATATTAAAGATAATACTTAGAAAACCGAAAATTAAAATCATATTAATTTTAGAAAACAAGTATATTCGATGCCATTGTTTTATTATCATAAATGGAATACCTCTAGATTATCTTTTTATTACTATACAGTAGCATAGGTAATTTGATTTTTCAATACAATTACTACCATCCGAAAGATTCATATAAAATAAAAAATTTCTTATAAAAAGCAGTTCGTATAGACGAACTGCTTTTTTATAAAATGTTTTTATATAGACAGACTTTCTATAAAGTAAAAAGTTGATTTATAGCACAGCATTTATCTAACAAAATTAGAAAAAAGAGTGATGCGCATATTACTAATGAGTTTGACGTCTTTGTTTAATAATCACTAATGCAATAGCTAACAGTGCAATAGCAAAAGCCAATTGAACAAGAATACCATAAACAATAGGTTGAAGTGAAGACTGTGTCATACTAGTAAGTTCTCCAATAGCATCATTAACTCGAATATACCAGAATATTGGATTAAAGACGCCAATGATTTTTAATTGATCACTTAAAAGTGCTTGTGGTACAAAGGAACCACCTAAAAAGGACAATCCAAGAGATAAGCAATTTCCTATAGGATCAATTGAATTTTTTGTTGCAAATGTAGATACTAAGAAGCTTATGCTTAAACAAATTACTGTTAAAACAAATGAGTTAATAAGAAATAAAAACGATCCAGTTTGATTAAGAGTGCCTTTGTTTATAACAAAAGCTAAAACGGCAAAGACAAACCAAACAATAAAAGCGATTAACAAATTGCTAAAAATCAGTTGAAAATTATAATTTTTACTGCTTAAAGGTGCACAATAATTACGCATTTTAAGTTCTTTATTATTAAATATTAGCATTATGCGCCCAACCATAGAGATTAGCATAGCGATTAATATATAAGATAAAAAGTTGAAATAAGCGTTAAGGTGTGAAAGGCCATTGCCATTATTATTTTCTATATTTAGGAAGGATACATTTACTTCTGTAGAAATATCTGCAGCAACTCTTGTATTGATTTCTTCAACAGGCATTTCAGGATAAGCTGAGATGTAAAGTCTTGCAGTATTCAAGTAACTATCAATAATGGTTTGTGCGTATGCGGAACTAATTGAATCAGGAACAGACATTGTATTAATTTTAATATGGTCAGAGGAAGTAAATTTATCTTGAAAACCTTCAGGAATAATAACAATAAATTCTGTTTGGCGGAAAAATAGTGCATCTTTAATACTTTCTTCATCTCTATTTATTTCTATTGGTCTGGCAATACTATTCATATAGTTTTCTAGCCCGTTAGCAAGGGGCGAGTGATCATCATTAATAACAGAAACTCTAACCTTTGAAAGTTCAAAAGCATTTTCAGTTTGATTCAATCCACTCCTCGAGAAAAATGTTGCAAGACCAACAAAAATGATTGTATAGATTAAGAAAACGCCTAAGAATTTTCTAGGTACAATTTTATAAAAAACTTTAAATACTTGCATATTTTTGCCTCCTTAAAATCAGGATAGTAATAGTGCAGAAGATTATTCCTAGTAAACCTAACAAGGAAAGGTTAAGGTAATATCTTTCAAAAGTATCATAATAGTAAAGTGCATAAAGACCATCAGTAATTAAACTTGCAGGATTTATATAAGCAATAATAGGTGCTTTTTCCTGAACGATATATTTAATTTGTAAAACCATTAAGCCGGATAAAAAGCACATAACCATGGTTATATTAGACACTAACATATCCTTAACTTCTGCTTTAAACTTTGTAACTGAACCAAACAGAGCACCAAACATGGTACCTGTAAAACACCCCACTAAACAAATGATAATGATATGAAGGATTCTATCACCAAAGTCTACTTTTAAAACTTGGGTTATATAGGTGAGAGCAATCAATGCGGACATAAACTGAAAACTAATGGTAGCAGAAATCAGTGATAAAAAAGCTTTAAGTTTAGGTGTTGGGGCAACATTTATTCTAGCAGCTAGTGATGTTTGATTTGCTTGAGTTATGCCCACAGCATAACATCCTGCAATAGAGGAGAACAAGCAAGTCATAGCTAATAAAGCAAAATAGTATATCACAAGCATATTCATTGAATTATTTACAGGAATCTCTTCCGTAAACCCTTCCTCAAACTGAAGATTTTCTAAAAAGCCCATATAGATAATTTGAGGGTTTCCTTCAATAATATTATAAATAGTAGCTGAAATTTGAGCATAGTTGTCTAAAAATACTTTTGTAATAGATTGATAAATCCCGGAAGAAAAAATTATTAGTTCTAGCTCATCTGTGTTTTTTAAATACCCTGTAATTTCTTTTTCATATAGAAGTTCTTTTGCTTCATCTTCTGTTGTGTAGGATATAATAAAAAGATTACTTTCTTTCATTGCTTCTTCTAGACCCTCAGGCATTTCATAATCAGTGGTTATTGCAATCTTTACCTGATGAAAATTTTCATTAGACATAAGATTTTCAAATGCCAGGTTAAAAAATGTAGCTAAAATAAGAGGGAAGAAAAGCATCCAGAATAAGGCCATTTTATCCTTTATTAAGGATTTTAAACTATATTTAAAAATGTGAAATGACATAGTATCCCTCCTTAATCTCTTAGTTCTTTCCCTGTTATTTCAAGGAACACATCGTTTAGAGTTGGCAATTCAGAATAAATTTTACCGTAACTAATATCATTTTCAGCAATAAAAGTCATTATATTAACAAGGTTACTTGCGCCATTATTTTGTTTAATGGTTAAGATATTTTCCCTTAGTTCAACATCAATAACATTAGGTATTTGACGGATTTTATCTAAATGTTTTTCATTTATGTTAAAGGTTTCTACAACAATTTTTTCTCCAAGTGAAATCATCCCCTTAACCTCTTCCTTAGTACCTGTTGCAATGACTTTTCCCTTATCTAAAATAGCTAGCCTAGAGCAAAGTTGTTCAATTTCTTCCATATAATGGGAAGTATAAATAATCGTTGCGCCTTCTGCATTTAATTTTTTTATACCTTCTAGAATGTTATTTCTACTTTGAGGATCAACTGCAACCGTTGGTTCGTCTAGAATGATTAACTTTGGATTGTGAGCAATTCCACAGGCAATGTTAAGCCTTCTTAGAAGACCACCACTTAATTTTTTAGGCTGAAATTTTACAAAGTCTTTTAATGCTACAAATTCTATGGCACGTTCAACTAACTCTTTGCGTTTTTTCTTGTCAGTAACATAAAGACCACAGAAATAATCAATATTCTCGTAGACATTGAGCTCTTCAAAAACAGCTACATTTTGCATAACGATACCAATGTCTTTTTTTATATCATAGGCAGATGGCGTCATTTCTTTACCAAAGATTTCAATAGATCCTTTATCAAATTTTAATAGGGATAGTAGGCAATTTATAGCTGTTGTCTTTCCAGAACCATTTGGGCCTAGAAGACCAAAAATTTCACCTTCTTTTATTTCAATATTCAAATGATCAAGAGCGATTAAATCGCCATATCTTTTAACTAAATTCTCAATTTTAACTATCATATTATCGTCCCCTTTCTTTATAATCCTATTGTATTAGAAATCTCTAGTAAAAGGCAGTGTTAGATGTAATAAGTTTAATATGACAATTGTCATATAGGATATATCATTATCTTGATAATAGTCTTTGATGTGCTATAATAAAGTTAAAAATAGCAATTGGAGGTTAACATGAGCAATATTTTAAATAAGATAATTATTTTTGCTGGTGCGTCTGGTATGCTTTTGTTTGAATATTCACCTTACCAAGGGATTATTGCCATGGCAGTAGCCATTGCTATTAGTGGGCTAATAGAATATTTTAGTGACGAGGCATTCGCTAAAATAGCTTTTATTGGCTATTTAATCTGTGCAGTATTCTATCCCCAGTTTGTATTTTTTTTGCCTTTGATAAGTTATGATTTATTACATACAAAAATTCAAATGTTAATATTCATAGGTTTAATACCATATATATTACACATTAATAAGTTTTCTTCAGGAAGCTATGGGGTGTTAATCCTTATCTGTACTATTGTTTATTTTTTAAAAGTACGTGCGCTAAAAGAAAATAAACTTAGAGAGGATTATATTACTCAAAGAGATTACTTAACAGAAATTTCATTATCTCTTGAAGAAAAAATAAATGAGCTTGTTATTAAACAAGATATAGACGTGAATCTTGCTACCTTAAACGAAAGAAATAGGATTGCACGAGAAATACATGATAATGTTGGGCACCTTCTTTCAAGTTCCATATTACAAATCGGAGCTATTATGGCTGTAAGTAAAGATGAGAACACGGTAAAAAGCCTTGGGGTGGTTAAGAACACTTTGGATGAAGGTATGAACTCCATAAGGAAAAGTGTTCATGACCTTCATGATCATTCCATTGACCTATACGGGGAGATTCAAAAGATACTTAAAAACTTTACTTTTTGTAAAGTAAAACTAAACTATGAAATACATGGAGAAATGCCAGCCAAGGCAAAGTACGCTATTATAGCCATTATTAAGGAGGCATTATCAAATGTGATAAAACATTCTAATGGAGATTTTGTTTCCATAGGCCTTTATGAGCATCCAAAACTTTTCCAGCTTATAATATATGATAATGGAAAGAAAAAAGGAGAAATAGAGAGTTTTAAAGGAATGGGACTTGAGAGCATAAAGCAGAGAGTGGCATCACTAAATGGGATTATCAATTTTGATCAATCTAAAGGATTTAAAATATTCATATCTTTTATGAAACCATGATTATACATAGAATATTAATGTAATATATTTACATAAAAATTCCTTTAAAAGGGTAGGGTGGATAAATGTGAAAATTATAATTGTAGACGACGATAGTCTTGTTTCATTATCATTAAAAACAATTATTGAAGCTAATGAAGGGTTTGAAGTACTAGCAATAGCCAACAGTGGAGAAGAGGCCGTAAGGCTCTATAAAGAGCATCAACCGGATATTATTTTAATGGATATAAGAATGGGTGAAATGAGTGGATTAGAAGCGGGTGAAGAAATTTTAAAGAGATTTACAAAAGCAAAAATTCTTTTTCTGACCACTTTTGCAGATGATGAATACATTATTAAAGCTTTAAAGATAGGTGCAAAAGGATACATTTTAAAACAACATTACAATTGTATCATACCAGCACTTAATGCTGTTTATTCTGGACAGAATGTTTTTGGAGAGGAAATTATCAATAAGCTACCCGCTGTTATGTCTAATCAAGGAAAGAAAGAGGACTACCAAAGCTATGGGATTTTAGATAAAGAATTTGAAATCATTACATGGGTTTCCAAAGGTCTCTCAAACAAGGAAATAGCACAGGAACTGTATTTAGGAGAGGGAACAGTAAGGAATTACATAAGTGGGATTTTGGAGAAACTGGGCTTAAGAGATCGAACCCAACTTGCTATTTTTTATTTTAATCATTTGATTTAGGTTGGTTAAAGTATAGTGGTATGATAATAATTATTGATTAATAATAATTATTGACTTATAATAAAGTTAAAGTCTACCATTATAGCAAAGGGGAAGTTGGTATGAGATTAGCTTTTAGAATTGCTTTAAGATTTCTTACATCTAATAAAGGTCAAACAATATTAATAGCGTTAGGGATTGGTATTGGTATTTCAGTACAAATTTTCATTGGATCCTTAATTCAAGGGTTGCAGATTAGTTTAGTGGATGCCACCATAGGCCAAGCATCTCATATCACAATTCAATCATCTGTGAAGAATGAACCAATAGTAGATTATATTGATATTGAGAATAAAACTATGCAAGGATATGAAGGAATCACCGCTATTTCACCAACCCTTACAAGGGGGGCGTTTTTGCTTTTTGATAATGAATTTGAACAGGTTCTTTTTCGTGGATTTGAAATGAATAAAGCCAATACAATTTATCGTTTCGATAAGGCTTTAGTTGAAGGACGCTTTCCCAAGGCTAATGAAGTTATGCTAGGTGAGTTATTAGCGAAAGAGAATAAAATTAATGTATTTGATACAATAGAAATTTTAACACCAGATGGTTTGCTCACTGAAGTGGTGGTATCAGGGCTTTTTGATTTGAAGGTTGCTGCTATTAATAATAGCTGGGTTGTCGGAGAACTTGACTTAGCACGAGAAATATTTGAATATGAAGATGATGCAGTATCAGCCCTTGAAATGCAAATAAAAGAACCTTTTAATGCAACAGAAGCAACAGAGAAGATAAGTCAAGCCATAAATAATAAATCAATAGCTTTAAGTAACTGGAAAGAGGCCAATGAACAGCTTTTGAGTGGTCTTAATGGACAAAGTACTTCTAGCCTTATGATTCAAGTGTTTGTTGTTATTTCTGTGGTTCTTGGTATTGCAAGTGTATTGGCTATTACAGTATTACAAAAATCTAAGCAAATTGGAATATTAAAGGCAATGGGTATTAATGATAAAAACGCAAGCTTGGTTTTTATATTTCAAGGTCTAATGCTAGGCATGGTAGGCGGGATAGTAGGAATTTTATTAGGTCTTGTGTTACTATGGTCCTTTAGTACATTTGCTTTAAATGCAGATGGCACACCTGTTGTACCAATCTTTATTAACATTAGGTTTATAGGATTATCAGGTTTTATTGCTATCTCAGCATCCACAGTTGCTTCTGTCTTACCCGCATTAAAATCTAAAAAGCTTTCTCCAATTGAGGTGATACGCAATGGATAAAATAATAGAGCTTAATAATATTACTAAAGTATATGGTAAACAAATTAAAACTCAAGTTCTTTTTGATTTAGATTTACAAATTATATCAGGCACATTTAATAGCATTATAGGTCAATCAGGGAGTGGTAAAAGTACGCTCT
Organism: Natranaerovirga pectinivora; assembly: GCF_004342165.1. Classification (NCBI taxonomy): domain Bacteria; kingdom Bacillati; phylum Bacillota; class Clostridia; order Lachnospirales; family Natranaerovirgaceae; genus Natranaerovirga; species Natranaerovirga pectinivora. The sequence goes on from NZ_SMAL01000002.1 coordinate 82,266, forward strand.
TAAATATTATGGGTACCCTAGATAAGGCAACAAGTGGCAAAGTTTTTATCAATGGTGAAAGAACGGATGAAATGGATATTAATCATTTGGCCACACTAAGAAATGAAACCATTGGATTCATATTTCAGTTTCATTACTTATTGCCTGAATTCACAGCACTTGAAAATGTTTTAATGCCACACTATATCAAATATGGTAAGGTAGATAAACGATTAGAAGCAAGAGCCCATGAACTTATTGATTTAGTTGGTTTGACCAAAGTAAAGAATAACCTTTCAGGTAATATGTCTGGTGGGCAGCAACAAAGAGCTGCAATTGCCAGATCTTTAATCAATACCCCAAAACTTATTCTAGCTGATGAGCCAACAGGCAACTTAGATTCAGATACCAGTGAAGTGATTTATGATTTGCTTAGAAAAATAAACAAAGAATTTAAAACTACATTTGTCATCATCACCCATGATAGAAGAATAGCTGAAAAAACCGATCGTATTATTGAAATAAAAGATGGCCGAATTCATAGCGACTTCTCAAGAAAAGCTATTGACATCTCATAAGTAATTGAATATAATACTATTAATTTAATATCTGCATAACGAAGATTTGTGGTTAGTCCTCATTTCGGAGTATAAGAATAAAAGCTGTGATAAGAATTAGTAGCAGTCAGGATGCCAAACAGAAAGTTACCGGTTGATGAGAGGTGCGTGGATAATGGTTGTGAATACATCTTTGAGCTTTGCACCGAACGGTTTTTCTAAGTAGGCTGCAACGGGAATCAGCATCCGTTATCGTGCTAGGGTATCTCACCTTATGGTGATGTACTTAATAAGGTAAGTAATGTGAGTTGCTTATAAATTAAGGTGGTAACATGAGAAGACATCTCGTCCTTTTGGAAACAAAAGGGCGAGTTTTTTTATGCCTACTTTTTATTTTTTTCGGCTTTTCTTATAGACCTTGCAAATATTGAAAATTATATTTCAAGGAGATGTTAAATATGTTAAAACCAGAAGAACAATTACGAATTATCCTAAAAGGGGTACACACCCTAGTAAGTGAAGAAGAGTTGCTTACAAAATTAAAAAAATCATTTGATACAAATGAACCACTAACAATAAAACTAGGACTTGACCCATCAGCACCAGATATTCATTTAGGTCATGCCGTTGTTCTGCGAAAGATGAAGCAGATGCAGGATTTAGGGCACCGAGTGATAATTATTATTGGTGATTTTACAGGCAAAATTGGAGATCCAACTGGAAAGGCTAAAGGTAGAGTTGCCCTTACAGATGAACAAGTAAAGGAAAATGCAAAAACCTATTGTGAGCAGATTTTCAAAGTATTAGATAAAGAAAAGACAGAAGTGAGATCTAATAGTGAATGGTTGTCAAAGCTTAACTTTGAAGATGTTATTAGACTTGCTGCAACCACTACTGTTGCTAGAATTTTAGAAAGAGATGACTTTCAAAAAAGATATCAAAATCAAACACCAATAGGGATTCATGAATTTTTCTATCCGCTAATGCAGGCTTATGACTCAATTGAACTTAAAGCAGATATTGAGTTAGGGGGAACGGATCAAACATTTAATATACTGATGGGTAGAACCCTTCAAAAAACATTAGATCAAGAACAACAAATTGCTATGTTTATGCCTATTCTTGAAGGATTAGATGGTGTTGAAAAGATGAGTAAAAGTCTTGGTAATTATATTGGGGTTAGTGAACCAGCGGAAGTGATGTTTAAAAAAGTTATGGAAGTTCCGGATGAACTAATTATTAAATATTTTGAGCTTACTACCGATGAGCATCCAGATGTTATTGAGAAAATAAAAGAAGAATTAAAAGACGGTGTAAACCCTAGAGATGTCAAATTGCGTCTAGCAAAAATTATAACTTCTCTTTACCATACACCTGAAGATGTAGAAAAAGCAATTGCATATTTTGAGGTAGCCTTTGGTAAAAAAGAAATTCCAGATGAGATACCAGAGCTTTTAATAGAGATAGATAAAGATACTATTGCCGATATAATTTTACAATTAATTGAGATGGATTATGTTAAAAGTAAAAGTGAATTTATCCGATTGGTTAAGCAAAATGGTGTTCAGTTAAATGGGGAGAAGTTAGTAATAGATGATTTAGATAAAGTGATAATCTGTAATGATGTTATGAAAATAGGGAAGAAAAGGTTTGTAAAATTTATAAAGTAATCTAAAAAAACTCCTTGCTGGGAATAATCCAGTAAGGAGTTTTTTAAAGATATTATAGTTCTTTATTCTTTAACTTTTCATCATAATCTTTGAAGATATTAACTACAACAGATGTCAACCCTAACAGGGCTATTAAGTTAGGAATTACCATAAGACCATTAAATGTATCCGCTAGTTCCCAAACAATTTCTACCTGCATCGCAGTTCCTATAACAACAAACAATAAAACTAGAATTCTATAAGGTGTAATGCCTTTTTTACCAAAAATAAATTTAATATTTGATTCTCCAAAGTAATACCAACTAATAATGGTAGATAATGCAAAGAAGAATAAACATATGGCCACAAAGGTACTACCAAATCCACCAAAACCACTTGTAAAAGCTTCTTGAGTTAATGATGCCCCTGTTAATCCTGTAGAAAAGGAACCTGTTGTTATAATAACAAGAGCAGTTAATGTACAAATAACACCTGTATCAATAATTACACCCATAATAGCAACTAAGCCTTGTTGACCTGGGTGTTTTACTTTTGCAATAGCATGGGCATGAGGTGTAGAACCCATACCAGCTTCATTAGAGAAAAGACCTCTAGCAATACCATAACGGAAAGCTTCTTTTACAGAAGCACCTATAAGACCTCCAGTAGCAGCCATAGGATTAAATGCACCATGGAAAATCATTTTAAAAGCAGGTAAAATTTCAACATAATTACTTAAAATAATTACTAAACCACCTATAATGTATAGTCCAGCCATAAATGGAACAATCTTTGCAGTAAAGGAGGCAATTCTACTAATTCCCCCAATAATGATTAGACCAACAATAGCAGCTACAACAAGACCAGTAACTAATTTAGGAACATTAAAAGCTGTGTATACTGCATCAGAGATAGAGTTAGATTGAACCATATTGCCCATAAACCCAAGAGCTAAGACAATAGAAACAGCAAAAAAGCTTGCTAAGAATTTGCTGCCAAGGCCCTTTTTAATATAATAAGCTGGACCACCAGTTATTTCACCATCCACTTTTTCTGTATGTACTTTGGCTAATACTGCTTCAGCAAAAATAGTTCCCATACCTAAGAAACCACTTACCCACATCCAAAAAATAGCACCGGGGCCTCCAGCGGCAATAGCTGTAGCTACACCTGCTAAGTTTCCAGTACCTACCTGAGCTGCAATAGCTGTTGTTAGGGCTTGGAATGAGGATATACCATCTTCATCAGGTTTATCTGATTTCTTAAAAACACCTCCGAAAGTTTCCTTCCAAATGTATTTGATTTTTCTTACTTGTATAAATCGTAATTTGAGAGTAAATAGAATACCTGTACCTACTAAGAAAAATAGCATAACAGGACCCCATAAAAAACTATTAATTTTTGCAATGATCTCCATTAAAAAATCCATGTGTTACCTCCAATTGATTTGAGTTATTTGTTTAAAAAACTTTTGTATATTTTAAAGCTTATCTATGTAAAAATAATTTGTAGCCAATCGCCTCCATTTCCTATTATGTTTTGGAAAGATACTACTTAAATTAGAACTCAAAAAAAAGACTAAAGAATTAACTTAGTCTCTGGGGTTTAAGATTTTTCAAAAGGAAAAAACTATTGCATAACTAAAAATAGTTACTACCAATAGTATCCTACCTATATGAAAATTCTCTGTCCTTTTACCTGAGAGTTTCACCTAAAAATTAGGCTTTCCCCTTCGGTGCTCAATGAGTCTCTCCAGAGTTTCGTCCAATAACGGTTTACAAAGAATGTATTCCACTATCTTCATTCGAAGTTTATAAAATTATTGTGTATGAAAGTATGATTTTAAAATTTGTTTACAGGGATTTGAAAATCATGCTTTCAACGCAGCTCGTGTCTCGTGCAAAGCATGATTCATAAGCTTCGTTAATATGTATATTAATTTTACCATGAGTCCCTTTAAGGAATCAATGTAAATTTTAAAATTTTATAAATCTTATTGTACCCCCTACTAGAAAGTAAGGGGTACAAGCTCATTATTGTTCTTGAACATAATGTCTCCAAAAATGTATAGGTTGCCAATCTAGTAATTCTTTGGCTTTTTTATTACTAAGCAATGTATTGAATCCTTCAATAGGTTCTCTTAAATCTTCTACATTAGGATAACATGTATTCATAAGCTCTTTATTATCTACAGACATGCTTGTATCGTCTGCAGCAATATTTAAAATAACTGCACCTAGACCATCTTTTTCAATGGCTAAACGACAAGCACTTCCAACATCACGTGCATCAATATAACTCCATAAAATATTTTTTCTTTTTTGGGCTTCAAAGCTAGGGAATCTATTATAATCTTCTGGTTCCATAACATTACCAATTCTTAGGGAAACAATTTGCATGCCTGTCTTACGATTAAACATTTCAGCTGTTTTTTCATTTAATATTTTAGATAAAGCATAGCTATCAATAGGGGATAAAGGATGTTCTTCATCCATAGGGACATAATTGGGGCCTGTGTATGCTAAACCATAAACAGATTCACTAGAAGCAATAACAACTTTTTGAATGCCTAATCCAGCCGCGGCTTCAAGAATATTATAAGTTGACATTACATTATTTTGAAAAACCACTTGACTTGTATAGCCTCTTGGCCTTGGTATTGCTGCTAGGTGTACCACTGCATCAGCACCTGTTAAGGCATTAAATACTTGTCCCAAATCAGTTAAATCAACCTTTATGGGAGTGCCTAAATCATCAGGTCTTGCATGAACATCTACATTAATGACTTCATACCCTTGTTCTAAAAATTCTTTCACAACCCATCTGCCAGTTTTGCCATTTCCACCAGTTACTACAACTTTTTTCATACAAATCTCCTTTATATTTTAAGTGTAATTTCATAAATGAGTTCACTTTATAATGGGTTACATTTTATCATACCTATTCAAAATTTTAAAGGAGTTTGGTAAATGAAAAAAATCTATTAAATAAGCAGTTGATGATATTATGTCTGGTAAAAAATGATATAATAAGTTTTATAGTGATAACGTAGGAAAATACTTATATAAGGAGAATAAGAATTATGAATTATAAAACAGTAGGAAAAACAGGAATACAAGTTTCTAATTTATGTTTTGGTTCAATGTCCTTTGGTAAAAATGCTGATGAGGAAATGTCAAAAGCTATGTTTAAGCGCTGTCGTGAAGTAGGTATTAATTTCTTTGATACGGCAAATGCTTATAGTAGTGGACGCTCTGAAGAAATACTAGGAGAATGTATCTCAGAGTGTAGAAATGAGATCGTACTTACAACAAAAGTCTATTCTCCAATGGGAAATGATATCAATGCTAGAGGGCTTTCACGTCGTCATATAATGCTTGAAGTTGAAAATAGTTTGCGACGCTTAAAAACCGATCGAATTGATTTCTATTTTGTTCATAACTTTGATGAGAATACACCAATGGAAGAAACCCTTAAAGCACTAGATGATCTTCAAAGGCAAGGAAAGATACTTTATCCTGCTGTAAGCAATTGGGCAGCATGGCAAATGGCTAAGGCCTTAGGACTTGCTGCAAAAGAACAACTTGCTCGCTTCGAATTAACACAACCGATGTATAATTTGGTTAAGCGCCAAGCAGAAGTAGAGATTTTACCTTTTGCCCTTTCAGAACAAATGGGGGTTATATCCTATAGTCCTCTAGGTGGAGGTCTCCTTACAGGTAAATATGGTGTAAACAAACGACCAAATCAAGGCAGACTCGTTGAAGAGAAAAGATATACAGATCGATATAATGATGAAATGAATTTCGTTGTAGCAGAAAGATTTAGTGCATATGCTGCTGAACATGGGATTAAACCAGCAACCCTTGCTGTTGCTTGGACCATGTCTAATCCAGCAATAACGGCTCCAATCATTGGTGCAAGAAATTTAGAACAACTAGAGGATTCTCTTGCAGCTATGAATGTCAATATGACGCCTGAATGGCGTAAAGAAATATCCTCATTATCTATTACCCCAGCTCCAGCAACAGATCGTGGAGAAACATTATTATCAGATTGGAAATAGTTTTTATGGAATTGCTGTGGTAAAATGGTAATACAAGGAGTTGAGACAATGACAGAGATTAGAGCACAGAAAAAATATGACAACAAATACAAGGAGGGGTTTCCACTATTAAAGGAATCCTTCATTAACTATAATGCATCAGTATATAAAGAAGGTAATATATTCACACTATTAGATCACAAGGGTCAATTTATTGCTAAAGGTTATTTTGGCAACCAGAACAAAGGTATTGGGTGGCTATTGTCCTGGAAGAAAAATGAACATATTGATAGAAACTTTTTCAAAAGCAAAGTAAGTGAAGCTATAAATAATCGAAGTGGATATTATCAAGATACCAACACAACTGCTTTTAGAGTCTTCAATGGAGAAGGTGACGGAGTTGGTGGAATGACCATAGACTATTTTGATGGGTATTACCTCTTCAATTGGTATAGTGAGGGCATTTATACTTTTAGAGATGAAATTATTGACATGCTTTGTGAACTTGTAGATTATAAAGGCATTTATGAGAAAAAAAGATTCAATGAAAGTAGAGATGATTTAGATAAAGAGGACTTTGTAAAAGGTGAAAGAGCAACTTTTCCACTAATCGTTAAAGAAAATGGTGTTAATATTGCTGTAAACCTAGATGATGGACCTATGGTAGGGGTTTTTCTTGATCAAAGGGATGTTCGAAAAGCCCTTATGAGTAAATATGCAAAAGGTAAGACAGTTCTTAATACATTTTCTTATACAGGCGTTTTTTCTGTTTTTGCCCTAATGGGCGGTGCCAGTATGACTGAAAGTGTGGATTTGGCAAAACGCAGTACCCATTTGACCATTGAACAAATGACAATCAATGGGATAGATGATAGTAAACAGTCAATCGTCGTTATGGATGTTTTTGACTACTTTAATCGTGGCAAACAAAAAGACAAGGATTTTGATATTGTTATTCTAGATCCACCTAGTTATGCCAGGTCCAAAAAACATACCTTTAGTGCAGCTAAAGATTATGCTCAACTGATATCAAAGGCACTGGATATGACATCAAAAGAGGGTATGCTTATCGCTTCTACCAATCATAGTGCACTAAAAAGGGAAAAGTTTTGGGAAATGATCCAACAAGGATTCGCTGCTAGAGGTGAAAAAGCTGAGATTGTAGAATCTTTTGGTTTGCCTAGTGATTTTCGTGTTAACAAGGCACTTAAAGAAAGTGATTATCTAAAGGTTTATTTTCTAAAAAGACGTAAATAAAATGATCGTTATAAAGCAGCACTTATTGACAAGCATTCCATTGGGGTGCTTGTTTTGGCAAGTTTAAAATGATTTATTTAAATACAGTTGAGAAATCTACAAAGTTCTTGTATAATGAGTGTGTTTAAGTAGGTAATAGAAAGGAATATAGTATGATATATCTTGATTATGCTGCGAATACCCCTGCTAGTGAAGCAGTTATTCAACGCTTTATGAACTGTGAAAGAACTTATCCAATGAATCCTAATTCAAATAATCCTTTGGCAGAAGAAGCAAAAAATCAATTAAATCAAGGGAAAGAAGCAATAGCAAAATGTTTGCAAATACAACCTCAAGAATTAATTTTTACGTCATCAGGGACGGAATCCAATAACCTTGCCATTAAAGGTATTGCAAAGGAATATGGGGCAAGAAGAAAGCATATCATTACTAGTTTTTTAGAACACTCATCTGTTTTAGGTCCTATTGAACAATTGGCAAAAGAAGGCTATGAAATTGATTATGTAGATATTAATCAACAAGGTCAAGTAGATATAGCCCATTTAAAAGGTTTGTTACGAGAAGATACATTATTGGTAGCCTTATGCCAAGTGGATAGTGAGATGGGGATAATACAAGATATTGAAAATATAGGCCGTGTCATAAAAGAGGAATCTTCTGCATTTTTCCACATAGATGGTACCCAAGCTGTGGGTAAGATTTTTCAATCATTAAAATATGTGGACAGTTATACTTTTGCAGGACATAAAATCTATGGCTTAAATGGAAGTGCTGCTTTGGTATTAAAAGAGAATGTTATTATAGAACCATTACATCACGGAGGTTTAAGCATATCGCCATTTCGTAGTGGTACGCCATCCTTAGGGCTAATTGATGCATTAGCATTTGCTCTTAGTGAGATTGAAAAAAATCGTGACAAAAACTTGGCATATGTAACAAGTCTAAATGAAGAATTAAGAAGTTTTTTTAAAGGGTTTGATTTTATACGAATCAATTCCACTGATCAATCAGTACCTTTCATATTAAACATTACATTAAAGGGTATTAAAGCAGAAGTGGTAAAAAATGAATTAGCAAAGAAGAATATATATGTATCAACTAAATCAGCTTGTAGTTCGCCGTACACACCATCTAGAGCAGTTTTTGCATTAACAAAAGATAAAAAAGGCGCTACATCAACATTAAGAATTAGCCTAAGCCATTTGACCACAAAGGAAGAATTAGAGGCATTTAAAACTGCCTTTAAGGATAGTGTCAAATAGGTTTATAGAATAGAGGGAAAGAAATGAACCGAGCACAAGAAGTTGAAAGAAGTATAAATAAAACTTTTAAAGAGTCCATATGGTCTAAGTTTTTAAAAGGCATTAAAACATATGATCTAATCCAAGAAGGCGATAAGATTGCCGTTTGTATTTCAGGTGGAAAAGATTCTATGTTATTAGCAAAATGTATGCAATTGCTTCAAAGATACTCTATTTACCCTTTTGAAATTGAGTATTTGGTAATGGATCCAGGATATAATCCTATCAATCGTAAAAGAATAGAAGACAATGCAAAGATGTTAGATGTCCCTGTTAGAATTTTTGACACAGATATTTTTGAAGTTGTTGCATCTGTAGATGAAAGTCCATGCTACCTATGTGCAAAGATGCGAAGAGGCTATCTATATAAAAATGCAAAAGATCTTGGGTGTAATAAAATTGCATTAGGACATCATTTTGACGATGTAATAGAAACCACTTTAATGAGTATGTTTTATGGCTCTGAGATAAAAACCATGATGCCTAAACTACATAGTCAAAACTTTGAGGGAATGGAACTTATTCGTCCTTTATATATGGTGAAAGAGGCGGCTATAATTGAATGGATGAAACACAATGATTTAAAATTCATTCAATGTGCTTGTCGTTTTACTGAGAACTGTGTATTAGATGGACAAGGTGGGGGCTCTAAAAGAGGAGAGATGAAAGCCTTGATTAAAAAGATGAAAAAAGAAAATCCATATGTGGATATGAATATTTTTAACAGTACCCATAATGTGAATATGGATACCATTCAAGGATATCGAAAAAATGGAGAGAAGCATAGCTTTTTAGAAGAGTATGAATAAGGTTGACAGGTTGAACCATTTAATTTAAGTAAAGATTTAAAATAAGGTTTTATTTTCAAAGCCTTATTTTTTTAATGCTAAGAAGTTACAAATTGTATATTGTATAACAACATGATATAATTTTACCAACTAAGAATTAATCACTGTATTTTGAAAATTTTCTAAACACTAGAGGGATATTTTGATGAAAATACTAAAAATCATTAATAATAGAATACTTATAACATCAGTAATACTGTTGGTACAAATGGTATGGTTTATAATTTTCTTAATAAGGCTCACAAGGTATTATGCATGGGTGAGTGCCATCTTTTCAATATTAAGTATACTCATTGTTTTATATATCATTAAAAAGGATGATAATGCTTCTTTTAAGATTGGATGGATTATTCTTATTATGGCATTGCCATTATCTGGAGCCCTTTTTTATCTGTTTTTTGGAAATAAAAGGGCATCTAAAGCGATGCATGCTCGCCTAAGTAAAGAATATGAAAAAACAATAGAACTGATAAAGGTAGACCAAGGGGTTTTAAATGAAATAGGTGATATGAGTGAGCGTGTTTTAGGAACAGCTCGGTATATACATAACAAAAGTTTTTTCCCTATTTATAAAAACACAGCAACGACCTACTATCCTCTTGGGGAAACAATGTATGGAGATATGTTGTTGGAGTTAGAAAAGGCAGAGCGTTTTATTTTTCTTCAGTATTTTATTATTGAAGAAGGAAAGATGTGGGATGGTATTCTTAATATACTTACTAAAAAAGTGGCAGAAGGTGTAGATGTTCGTTTAATATATGACGATGTAGGATCACTTTTTGTATTGCCTAATGACTTTAGTCAAAAAATGGAGAGAATAGGTATTAAATGTATGGCTTTTAATAAGGTTAGGCCAATCCTTTCTGTGATTCTTAATAATCGTGATCACAGAAAAATATTAATCATTGATGGGCACACAGCGTTTAATGGTGGTATTAATCTGGCAGATGAATATATTAATGAGAAACTAAAATTTGGGCACTGGAAAGACACAGGCGTCCGATTAAAGGGGGAAGGTGTTTGGAGTTTTACATTGATGTTTTTAGAAATGTGGAATGCTTTTAAAAAAAGCAATGATGTATTAGAAAACTTTAAACCTCCTATTAAGAACATACAGAGTAATGAAGATATAGGTTATGTACAACCATTTTCAGATTCACCATTTAATAATGAAGCAATTGGTGAAAATATCTATATAGAGCTCTTATCTCAAGCAAAACGCTATGTTTATATTTTTACGCCCTATCTTATTATAGATAATGAAATGAAGTCCGCCCTTTGTATGGCAGCAAAAAGAGGTGTGGATGTAAGAATCGTTACCCCCGGTATCCCAGATAAAAAAATTGTATTTAGACTTACAAGATCCAACTACTTGCCATTGTTAAAGGCCGGGGTTAAGATTTATGAGTATACCCCTGGTTTTATACACGGGAAAAGTTACGTCTGTGATGATGAGCTTGGGGTTGTAGGTACAATCAATATGGATTATCGTAGTTTATATCTCCATTTTGAATGTGGCACCTTCTTATATAAAACACCTTCAATTATGGATCTGAAAAAAGATTCCCTTGAAACAATAGATAAAAGCAAAGAGATTAAAGTAAATAATTGCAAACAAGGACTTTTTGGAAGTTTATTTGATGCAGTGCTTAGAGTCTTTGCACCTCTTTTTTAATAAACAAAGGGCTGGAATATATTTCCAGCCCTTTGTTTATGATTTTGAACCTTTCTTCCAAGGGTTCTTTCAACGAAGCTTGTGTCTCTTGCGAAGTAAGAGGCATAAGCTGAGTTAATATATTACAGATAATCAACAATAATGGTAAATTATAGAGTTTTACAGAAAGTATTGTATATGGTCCTTAGAATAGGTAAAATTAATTAGAGAAATATGATTAGCCTTACTAAGTTTAGTACAAGATTTAACTATGAAAGAATTTATATTATAGATTGACCTTGAGAGGTGTAAGATGAATAATTCCTATCATTTGAATAGAATAGTTGAAAACATTGAAAAAGTTATAATAGGTAAAAGAGAAATCGTTGAGTTAGTGGTAATTTCAATGGTCTGTAATGGACATGTTCTTATTGAAGACGTACCTGGCGTGGGAAAAACCAGCCTTGTATCCGCGCTGGCAAAATCAATAGATGCAAGTTTTAAGAGAATCCAATTTACACCAGATATTCTACCGTCAGACATTACAGGGTTTACATTATTCAATCAAAAGTCTGGAGAGTTTGAATACCGAACAGGCTCAATTATGAGTCAAATAATTCTTGCAGATGAAATAAATAGGACATCTCCTAAAACCCAAGCAAGTTTACTTGAAGTGATGGAGGAGAACCAAGTTACTATTGACGGGAACACATATAAAGTGCCCCAACCCTTTATGGTGTTAGCAACACAAAACCCTGTGGAATATCTAGGAACATATCCTTTGCCTGAGGCACAGCTAGATAGATTTTTTATAAAGATATCATTAGGCTATCCATTAGCAGATGAAGAAAGTAGAATATTATCTGAACTCCAACTTAAAAACCCAATGCACTCACTTAACCCAGCTGCAAAAAGTAGTGATATTGCTGCTATACAACAAGAGGTTAAAAATATCCATGTAGATAAAAGCTTATGTGATTATATTGTAAATATAGTAGGGGAGACACGTCGGAGTCCTAATATATTACTAGGTTCAAGTCCAAGAGGTTCCATATCTTTATTTAAAGCTGCACAAGCTTGGGCTTATTACAATAATAGGGCGTATGTTATTCCTGATGATATTAAAAAAATGGTGGTGCCAGTACTTTCACACAGGATACTTCTAAAGCAAGAAACAAAACTTAAAAAACTCCGAGCGGAGGATATACTGGTATCAATATTAAATAATATAAAAATTCCAGTGGTGAAATAAATGAAAAGAAATAGGGTACTATATATCAGCCTTCTTATTTTAGCATTTGTTTTTGTATATTTTCATGGTGGCAGAATACCATATATGTTATTTTACACGGTTATTGCTCTTCCTATTGTATCATTTGTTCATATATTTACCGGTTATTTTGTGTTTAAGTATAATCAAAACATTGATACCAGTACAATTGTTAAGGGTGCCAAAGTAACCTTAAGTCTTTGTATTGTAAACAGAGGATTGTTTATTCTTCCCTATGTAAAAATTAGATTTTATAATGGGGGAGGTGCATTAATACCCGAACCCAGTATAAAAAATCTATTTATACACCCCTTTAGCAAGAGAGAATTGTGTTTTGAACATCGGTTCAAATATAGAGGTGCTTTTGATGTAGGCGTAAGTGATATAGAAATACAAGACTTCCTTGGTATTTTTAAATTTGTAAGAAGAAATAAACGACCTTTGAAAGTAACTGTTTTACCAAGGGTTGTAGATATTGATAGTATTGGTATAAATATTCAAGACTTACCTGACCAAATATCAAATTCAGGTAATTTTTATGAAGATGTTTCTGTTATTGATGAGATCAACAAATACAATTATGGGGATAGTTTAAGAAAAGTACATTGGAAACTTACTGCCAAAGTTAATGAATTAATGGTTAAAAAATATGAAAGTACTTTTGGAGCAAATGCAATATTTATTGTTGATTTAACAAGGGTTGTTTCTGATCCAGCTAAGAATGCTTTTATTGAGGACAAACACATAGAGGCTGTTGTTTCTGCTTTAAGGTGTACTTTGAAAAATGGTGCAAATGTGAGATTTATCTATTATGACGGGGCGTTTTTAAGTTATGATTGCAATAATCTTGTAGATTTTGAAAATATCTATCAAGCTTTTGGAAAAGTTACCTTTAATCAGGAAATTAGCTATAAAGATATTATTTATAGTCAGGTAAATAACAGTGGGAGTAAGCCTGATATTTTTCTTTCTACCTCAATCGTGGATCAAGACCTTTATGAGACCATATGCAGGATAATGTCAAGTGGATATCATATAAGTCTGATCTATGTATCACCTGAAAAAATTACAGGAGAAAAAAAACTGGGTGTTGAACAAATACTATCTGAATTATCAGGAGCAGGTATAAAAGTTTATAACATAAATATAGGTGATAATCTAAAGGACATTTTTAATGACAGAGGGGAGTAGACAGTGAAGGCATTTAAAAACAGTTTTATTGACTATAGTGTAAATTTATTAATAATGGTTTTTTTAAGTTTTAGTTTTGTTTTTGCAAATACAGCTACCTTAAATATGACTTATGGCATAAAAGATGTGTTTATCTTTGTAGGCATATCATCTATTCTATGTACAATTGTGTTTTGGAACAAAATATCATTAATAATTACTGTGATTTCTTCAATTCTTGTTGTAATAGGTGGTTTTATTTACTTTCTTAATAAACCGATAGCCTTTGAAGAGACTTATAGTAAGATAGAACCTATGTTTCTATGGGCTATAAATTATATTAATGGAGTAGTACCCCTTAATCTTGAATATGAAAAATATTTATTAGTGGTTTTAAGTATTACTATATCTATAGTTGTATATCTGTTTTCTGTAAAAAGATTTAATTTCTATGTTTTATTAATTGGTGGGCTTACTCTTTTCTCAGTACAATGGATTTTTGATTCTTTTGTAAGCTATCTTTCATTTTATACTTTTGTTTTTTTGATTTTAATTTGTTATTTTAAACATATTTATATAAAAAATACCAATGTTAGTGAAAGAAATTCATACACAGCCCCTGTTGCCTTTTTACTTTTCTCCATACCTATTTGTGGGCTAGTATTCTTACTTGCTTATCTGATGCCGTCAAGTGATGCACCTCTTGATTGGAGTTGGATGGATTCTACAATAGAATCGGCCCAAAACTATGTTCAAACAAGACTTCGTATGTCAGAGGACACCACCTTAAGTTTTGGATTTGGAGATGAAAGCTCATTGCTGGAAGGAAATATATCGTTAGATGATACCCTTGTAATGACAGTGGATTCTCCTGTAGGAAGTCTATATTTAAAAGGGGCAGTTAGAGAGATATACACAGGGGTTTCCTGGGAAAGCCAACAATCTGAAGTGACTACCCTTGGTCAGAATGTTCAATTGGATGGTTTTAATGATGATTTGTTTGAGTTTTCACAGGGGAGTAAAATTATAACAAATAATATGGATATACTTAATGAGTTTTATAATAAAATATCAATAGATATTACCTATGAAAATCTATTAACCCAAAGTATAATAATACCTTCAATGACTGAAAGTATTATATTTGATTCAGATCCAATAAATCTAAATAAGAATTCCTATGGTATACTTTCTAGTGATGATTTTCTGAATCAACAGTTTAAGTACACAGTGGAGCTATATATCATAAATAACAACAATAGAGTTGTACAATTATTGAGAAACAGTAGTAGAGGGGCTTACAAGGGATATCTTCAAAATTCATCGCCAAGAGGTAATCGTCAGTTAAGAAGGGATATTGAAAGACTAGAAGAAGTATCAAAGGATGTATACAATAGATATCTTCAATTGCCAGATAAACTGCCAGAAAGAATTAGAGATTTAGCTATTGAATTAACATCATCTACAACCAATGATTATGATCGAGTAAGATCTATAGAGACATATCTTTCAAATAACTATAGATATACTTTAGAGCCAGGGAACATCCCGAAGGATCGTGATTTTGTAGATTATTTCTTATTTGATTTAAAGGAAGGTTATTGTATTTACTACGCATCAGCAATGACAGTTCTTGTGCGTTCATTAGGAATTCCGGCTAGATATGTAGAAGGCTATCTTTTACCAGCTCATCCAGTACAAGGAACAACTTATAAAATTACAAATGGTCAAGCACATGCATGGGTTGAAGTATATTTTGAAGGATTCGGTTGGATTCCTTTTGAACCAACATCGTCATATTCAGAAGATTTATATGAGGCAGTTGAGGAAATATTAGGAGAAGAGAGTGGTATTTTCCAAGAGGAAAATATTGAAGAAGAGATAGTGGATAATGGATTAATGAATAATGAGGTGTTTTCTGAGGCAATTGATACACTATCCAACACATATTTTGAAAGAGACAGTACTAAAAAAAATTCAAAATTTATACTAAAAATAATTGTAGTGTTTATACTTTGGATACTTATAGTGCCTAACTTAAGGAGATATTTACGTCTGTATAAAATACAAAAGCTTATGCCAAAACAAAGTGTCATTGAGGTATACAGTTATTTATTAAAAATTCTATCACTTCAAGGGTTTGAAATAAAACCAGGAGAAACACCACTCCAATTCTCAGCACGTATAGATGAGAGCTTTAAAATAGAAGCTATAAGCTATAAAGAAATAACAGAAATATTCATAAAAGCCCGCTATAGCAATATGCCTATAGATGGAAAAGAAAAACAGGTTGTTAAGAATTTTTATTTTACATTTCCAGGGTATTGCAAAAAGAGGTTAGGGTTGATGAAATACTTTGTATACAAAATTTTTACTGGACTGATATAGTTAGAAATGCCTCTACAGTAGTTGATATTACTGTAGAGGCATTTTTTTGGGCTTTAATAAATATTGCCTTTAATGGTCATCATCTGCTTTTGTTTCATGAACGGTACCATGTGGGTGTTCAGGTGGTGCGTAAATAGAATATAATTTAAGTGGTGTATTACCAGTATTGGTTAGATTATGCCATTTACCTGCAGGTACAAACACAGCAAAGTCATCATAAACTCTTTCTTCATAATCCAACTGATCTTCTGTATCACCCATTTGAACAATCCCTTGACCTTCTTCTATACGTAAGAATTGATCATGGTCATGATGAACCTCTAAACCGATATCATCTCCAACATCTATACTCATCAAGGTTAATTGTAAATAGTCTCCTGTCCATAAAGCAGTACGAAAAGTGTTATTTTCTTTAGTGATTTCCTCCATATCCACAACATAAGGTTCTGGGCCATAATCCATAAACATTGTATATTCTTCTTCTATATCTTGGTCATACATTGACATATTCACGGTGTTACGATATGAATGGATACTATAATCAAGGTTCATATTTTGTGAGTAAAATCTTTGTGTATTAAGGTAATAAGGATATGAAAAATAAGACTTATAATTATTATACATAGGTTTCTTCCTTTATAAAAACTTTATAATAGTATATGCCTATTTTTTAATAGAGGTGATTTGGTTCGGTTTGTACAATTATTTAATTTGAAAACTATGGTATAAAACTCAAAATTCAAGTAGAATAGTACATAACATTAATATTTTATATGGAGAAGGAGTAAATAGTATGCAGTTCGCAAAGAGGATGAATCAATTTGGAGAAGGTATCTTTACTAAATTGTTGGATATAAAAAGAAAGCGATTAGAAAACGGGGAATTGGTTATTGACTTAAGCATAGGGACACCTAATATACCCCCAGCAAAACATATCATAGAAGCTTTATGTACATCAGCTGCAGATGAAAACAATTATATATATGCTATTAATGATCAAGATTCTTTACTAGAGGCAGTGAAGTCATGGTATAAAAAAAGATATGATGTTGAACTAGATCCAAAGACAGAAATATGTTCCCTTTTAGGGTCTCAGGAAGGGCTTGCTCATATCTCATTAACCATTATTGACGAGGGGGATACAGTATTGGTTCCTGATCCATGTTATCCTGTATTTGCAGATGGACCACTTCTTGCAGGCGGGCAATTGTATTATATGCCACAGAAGAAAGAGAATGATTATATCATTCAATTAGAAGATATTCCAGAAGAGGTAGCTGAAAAAGCAAAATTAATTCTAGTATCTTATCCCAATAATCCTACTACGGCTATGGCACCAGATAGTTTCTATAGAGAACTAATTGAATTTGCAAGAAAACACAATATTATTGTAATTCATGATAATGCTTATAGTGAGTTAGTGTATGATGAAAGAAGAGCAGGTAGTTTTCTTGCGTTTCCAGGGGCTAAAGAAGTAGGTGTTGAATTCAATTCCTTATCTAAGACATATGGATTAGCAGGAGCACGAATAGGTTTTTGTGTTGGTAATAGTGAAGTTGTGGCTCGTTTAAAAATGTTAAAATCAAATATTGATTATGGTATGTATTTACCTTTTCAAAAAGCAGCTATAGCGGCTATTACAGGAAGTCAAGAATGTGTAGAAGAAACGAAAAAGGCCTATGAAAAGAGAAGGGATATTCTATGTATGGGCTTTAAAAAAATCGGATGGGAAATAGATAAGCCAGAAGCCACAATGTTTATCTGGACAAGAATCCCTTATCATTATGAAAAGTCGGAAGATTTTGCTATGGATATGATAAAAAAAGCAGGGGTTATTGTAACCCCAGGAAGTGCTTTTGGTCCATCAGGCGAGGGTTATGTAAGATTGGCTTTAGTCCAAGATGAAGACGCATTGAAAAAGGCCATACAAGCGGTACATAAAAGTGGGATATTAAATCAGCCGATGCCTCTTACTACGTAAGAACCATAAGCTTCGTTGAAAGTGTAATTTTATATCCAAATTATTAACTAGAACTCATTAGAGTATAAAATGAGTTCTAGTTATACTGGAAGACTCTTATATCTATAACTTTACCTATGAAATCCGTAAAATAATTTACTGTACTAACAAGACCTATTTCTACCACTTTCTTTTGCATAGTACAAAGAACGATCAGCTTTATTAATAAAGGAACTCATCGTGTCTTTAGAGGTTATAATATTAGAATGTATTCCTAAACTCACAGTTACATAATCACTTACGGTAGATGTTTCATGAGGTATTTTAAGGCTTAATATGCTATGTCTAATTTCTTCAGCAATTATTTTTGATTGATCATAATTTGAATTAGAAAGCAATATAACAAACTCTTCACCACCATAACGAGCACCAATACCTTTATGTTGTCTTACTATTGATTTTAATGTTTTAGCGATTGCTTTTAAACAATTGTCACCTTCTAAATGTCCATAAGTATCATTAAACTGTTTGAAATAATCTATATCAAGCATTATAATGGACAGAATTCTATTTGTTTGTATAGAGGCATTCCATTCTTTTTCTAATTTTTCTTTAAAATAGCGCCTATTGCCTAATTCAGTTAATGGATCTATATTGGATAAAGCTTTTAGTTTGCTATTTGAAATCTCTAAAGCTTTAGTTCTTTCAGCGATTTTTCCTTCAACATCTTTATTTAATCTTTCTAACTGAATTAATATTCTATCATTTTCTATAGATAAAGCAGAAGCTCTTTCATATTCGTCTTTAAATTGCCAAGCTAAGAATATAGATTGAAGAATCATAAAAAAAACAATGCCAATAGATAGAAGTTCCGGTGTATTTATAAAGGTTAATTCTCTTAGGATATCATTTAGACCGGAGTATAAGATTACCAAGCCTCCTGTAAGCATAATATGAAATCCCCTAATGTTATTAGTGATACCTGTTTTAACTAAGATACAAAGTTTATAAGTACCCCAAATGACAAACAAAAAAGAACCATATTCGAAAATAAAATCATATACTCTAACATTTGTTAAAGCAATCATTATAAAAACAGCAAGGCAGAAATAAGCAATGTATTTGTTTTCATTTGGTTTACCCATTTTGAAAATTTTGTTTATGTATATTATTAATAAAGGAATTAATAAAAAAGCAGACAAATACCCTAGTTTCATTAATAGCTCAGGATGAATATTTGGAAAAATTCTAACAAGGACTCTCTCATTTACAATGGATACTCTTAGCGCGATTATCAAAGATATTAGTGCTAAAGTGATCAATGAGTATTCTCGTTTTTGATAAAAATATAGAACAAAATAATAAAAAGTGATTAAAAGCAAACTTCCAAATATAATACCTTCTTTTATAATGTTATAACTACTGTATTGAATAATTTTATTAATTGGGCCAAAATGAATTTCTCTTAGGCGTATTCTTCTATGATGATAATTAGCAATTTGAATGACAATCTCTATGTTTTCTGTTTCTGTCGTAAAAAAAACTTCTAAAGGAAAATAATAAGGCGCATAGGCTTCTTTACTCTTAGTTACATTACCATTAGATACTAAGGGCTCTCCATTAACCCATATTTTATTAGCAGAGGATAAGTAATTTCCTTTTAATCCATAAACTTGAGCTATATCATCAACTTTAATATTTAACCTTAAAGTAGCATAACCATTATAATTAATAGATTGGTTATTTATAGATAATGCAGTTAATTCAATAGGGAGATTAATAAATGTTTTAGGATAATTGTTAAAGTCCGATTCTTTTGGCTCTAATAGCTCACCCCAATATAATTCCCAAGGGCCATTAAGTGTTACTAGATTGTGAGATGCATAGGAAGCTTCTGAATAAACAGGTTTTTTATTGTAAGTTACTTGTAATATTATTATAATAATTAAAAAGAGTAAGACTATTGGCAAGAATAATTTTTCGATTTTCATTAGCACACCTCAAAAAGAATATTATCTGTAAAGTAGGTAATATGTATTATAAATGTATTATACAATTATTATCTTGTAAGAGCAATTATTATTTCTAATAATATGACATCTGTTGTAAATTTTTGTTAAAAGAAATAATCCTACAATGATAATTAATAGGGCACTAGACTAGTTGGATCTGGTGCACAAATTAAAGGAGTAGCCTCAGAAATCATTCTGAGGCACTCATTTCTGCATATTTATCTACACATAACAATAACTTCATAAGGTGTAGTTTGTGGAGGTATGCTTCTCGTAGTAGGTCCATAGGTTACGATCAAATAGCGATTTCTAAGGTCACCTGTAAAGGTTTGCCCATTTTCAAGTAATATCTCTGTAATGGGACCTATATTTAATTTTAGTGATCCATCACCACTTAGCAGTTGATTATCAAAAAAATCTACTTTTATGTTATAATAATTAGGTGCCTTTGACATTACCACTGCCTCTAATTGTGGCGGATATATTAAGGGCAATGGGACATTTGGGTCATAAAATCCAATTACTAAATCACCTTCAATTAACTGTTCACGGTTTGTAAAATAAGTTTGTGGTGTTACAACAAAATTAACAATACTATCAAAACCATCTTGTACAGATATAATCTTATAACACCCTGAGTGTCGCTCATCTTCTGTCCAGAAATTACTTATATCTATAATGTTACCTATGAAATTCATAAAATAATTCATTGTATATCAAACCTTTAAGTTAGTATAGTTATATATTATTCATTATAATATTTATATAAACTTGTTCGTATACTTAAAAATAAAAAATTTATAGTAAAAAGAATGGAGGTGTACAGTATGGCAAAGGTTTTGGCTATAGTAACATTATTATTACTGGTTTTAACGGCAGGCTGTGGATTTTCAATACATTATGGAGGAGAGTCATTTCAAAATGCTATTAAAGGGCATATGATTTTAGGTGTTTTAACAATTGTATCAATAATTGCATTAATCATTACAATATTTATAGGGTAAAAGTAAAAAAAAGGGAGGTGTTATGATGAAACAAGAAAAAATGGCATCTATATTTTCTATAGGGATGGGAATATCAATGCTTGGTATGTGGATGATGTTTTATATTACTGGAAATATACCTGAATTGGAATCTAAGCCTATTGAATTAGGGATGCACTTGTTAGCAGAAATCGCTACAGCAATTATATTAATAATTGGTGGGATAGGCGTAATTAAAAGTAAACATTGGGGCGTACATATTTATTTTATTTCTATGGGGATGTTGCTTTATACCATACCAAATAGTGCAGGTTATTTTTTGGAAAATAAAGAGTATGGATTGGTTATAATGTTTGGAATTTTCTTAGTGGCATCCCTTATTTTTCTAGTATCAATGCTTAGGATAGCTAATGGTAGATATAAGAATGCTAAGAATTAAAGTAATCTTGGGGGACTAGATATGAAAAGGAAAAAATTAATTAATTGGCTCTGTTTATCAGGAATTATCAGTCTGGTTTTTTATATTCTACATACAAGTGTAGGGGCGATGTATTATCCAGGATATGATTGGATGAGTCAAGCAGTAAGCGATCTAACAGCAATAAATGCACCATCTTTTATGATTGCAAATGGATTGGCTTCGGTATATGCTTTGTTTGCTTGTTTAAATGTTGTATTGGTTTGTATCATTATTCAAGGAAAAGGGAATAGAGCTTTAAGGCTGGGAATATATCTTTTTGCGGTAATGAATTGGGTATCAGCAATTGGATATGCACTTTTTCCTCTATCAGATAGTGGGTATGGAGGAACTTTTCAAGATATAATGCATGTATATGTTATAACCTTGCTAGTTGTTATGTTGTCCATTGTATCTCTTGTTTTAATTATTATCGGTGGATTTAAAAAAGATAGGAAATATAAGTCTTTAGGAATATGGGCAATTATTGCATTAGTATGTATGTTCATAGGTCCAATGGGTATGGCTATAGTGCCAAAGTCATATTTTGGAATTGTTGAGCGCTTTAGTGTGTACAGTGCAGTAGTATTCAATGCTATTCTGGGGATGTATGGGTTTGCTTTTTTTGATAGAATTGAGCGATAAGAAATATAGGAATGGAATTATTAAAACTTACTGTGTATACACAAAGGAGAAATTATGTATTTAAATAAGACAAATGCAGTTTATGAAGTATTGGAAGGAGATACAAATAATTTAGAAGACATATATATAAGATATTCTAAAGCATTTCCAGAAAATGAAAGAAAAAGTTTAGAACAGCTAAAAAAATTGATGATCACAGGGGATTATAAATTACTCTTATTAAAAGAGGCTCAAAAAGGTGAGATAAATGGCTATGCATTTGTATATATAATAAATGATCAAAAGACCCTATGGCTTGACTACATAGTCATTCAAGAAGGATATAAAGGCAAAGGGGTGGGAAGTGAATTTTTCAATAAGATACTCAAGTATTTTGGAAAGGAATACATAGGTATGTTTATGGAGGTTGAAATGCCTGACGGAAATGATATCAATCAAGAAAGAAGATTAAATTATTATAAAAAACTTGGAGCATCTATTGTATCAATGGAGTATAAACTTCCAACTAATGATGGGGGATTTGAAATGTATCTTATGTATCAATCAATTAATAATATGATACTAACTAAGAATCATATAATGGGTTCTATTAAGAAAGTATACGAGGTTATTCATTCTGATATAAATGATACAGAAGCATTATATCAACAAGTAATTAATACAATAGGTTAATAAAAGTTCTCTCGTATTATTTTGAGAGTATTGAAAAATTTAATATATAAGCATAAAAAATTTCTCATTACCCTAATAGGTATGAGAAATTTTTGGTTTTTAATAGTTCTGTAGCATTTCTATTGGTGCTTATGCTGGTCATCAATTTGGGCATTTTGTAATGTTAGGTGATGGCAGAGTTATTTTATTAGGCGAACAAATAACACCATTAATGGAGCAGTGGTGATGAATATCCAATTTATTTTACAATATATTATGAAGATATAGGTACTAGTAATTTAACCATATTTAACTAATAAAGTTCTCTCATATTTGAGAGAACTTTTAATTATAATAAATATGATTATAAAGATTTCGCTTCGTAGCACCTTAAATATCCGCCATATACCTTATGAATTTTATTATAATAGCATCCATATTTGATTTATGATCGTTAGACAAAATTATAATAGCTGTATCATCTTTCATATTATAAAAAAGGTAGGAGTGATACCCATCAATATATCCATTGTGGCTTACTCTTGTGTTGTTTATAATCCACCCATAAGAATAGGAATCCTTATAGGGAGTAAGCATTTCTTTAGTGGTTTTTTCATTAATTAGTGTATTATTTTTAATAGCTCTAACAAATTCATATAAATCTTCTACAGTAGAATAAATACCTCCAGTTGAATAGTATAATGATGGATGAAAATAAGTTGTTTTAAATGTAAATGTAAAGGGATTAGCTAGTCTTTCTGGAGGGTATATTGTAAACCCTGTATCAGGCATATCTAGAGGTTTCGATATATATTCATTGATATAATCACCATAAGATAAACCGCTTACTAGTTCTATTATTTTACCTAATATCATATAACCTGTATTGCTATAAGAATATCTCTCACCAGGCAAAGCATTTCTTGACAGACTATTTGTAAATTCATAAAATTGATTAAAGAAATCATCGGACATAATACTATTTTCATTAACTATACTGAAATAATTATTTCTGTCTAAACCAGAAGTGTGGGTAAGCAAATGGTGTATGGTAATTTTCTCGCCCCCAATAAAATCAGGGAAGTATTTATCAATGGTATCCATTACATTCAGCTTTCCTGCTTCTTGAAGCTGCATAATAGCCATAGCAGTAATGGGTTTTGTTATAGACCCTATATAATAAATTGTATCTTCAGTATTTTGAAGATTTGTACCATTTGAATAACCATATCCTTTATGAACATAAATTTGTCCATTCTTTGCTAATAAAATTGAACCGTTGAATTCCAAGTTATTTAAATAGTCATCAACCTTCGTTTGAAAATCAACAAGTATTTGATTAGATGCATCATCAACAACATGAGTGTTGGTATTTGAACTTTGAGTACACCCAAGGAGTGTAGTAATTATTAAGGTAATAATGAAATAAACTTTCATTTTAGCTATCATTGTAAACCCCCTTAAACTATAATATTACATATGTAATATTATAGTTTAAGGATTTAAAACTGTCAATATAATAATATAAGAAGTTTTTTATGTTTTCTTGTAATAAGCTAAAATAGATATATATAATATATTTATACTAATAAATAATAGTATAATAATTTTTTCATTAGAAGAAAATAATACTGTATTGTTTTATGTAAATAATAGTTTAAATACTTGATAAATAAGAAGGAGATAAAATGATTGATAAGAAAGATGATATAATATGGAATTTTGATAACAGTTATGCTCAATTGCCCAAAATATTTTATTCACATCTTAAACCAATGCCTGTAAAAGCACCAAAAGTTAGCATTATAAACAATAAACTAGCAAAAGAGCTTGGCTTAGATGCTCACGCATTGGAACATAAAAATGGATTAGAAATTCTTGGAGGAAATTATATACCTAAAGATGCCTTTCCTGTTGCACAAGCATATGCAGGTCATCAATTTGGGCATTTTACAATGTTAGGAGATGGCAGAGCTATTTTATTAGGTGAACAAATAACACCTTCTGGTGAAAGAGTAGATATTCAACTTAAAGGCTCTGGGAGAACACCTTATTCTAGAGGCGGAGATGGAAGAGCAACCTTAGGCCCTATGTTACGGGAATATATTATTAGTGAAGCCATGTATGGTCTTGGGATTCCAACGACTCGTAGCTTAGCAGTTGTAACCACGGGTGAGGACGTTATTAGAGAAACAGTTTTACCAGGTGCAATTCTAACCCGTGTGGCAGCTTCTCACTTAAGAGTTGGTACCTTTGAATATGCTGCAAGATGGGGATCAGTTGATGACTTAAGGGCATTAGCCGATTATACTTTGGAAAGACATTTTCCAGATTATAAATCAGAAGAAAACAAATACCTCTACCTTCTTAAAGAAGTGATAAAAAGACAAGCACAATTGATTACAAAATGGCAAATGGTTGGCTTTATCCATGGTGTTATGAATACTGATAATATGACCATCAGTGGGGAAAGTATTGATTATGGACCTTGTGCTTTTATGGATACCTACAATCCTTTAACTGTTTTTAGTTCAATTGATAGGCAAGGGCGATATGCTTATGGTAATCAACCTCATATTGGAGGTTGGAATCTTTCGAGACTTGCTGAAACATTAGTCCCACTACTCCACATAGATGAAGATGAAGGCTTAATATTGGCTCAAGATGCCATTACAGAATATGGTGAGTTATATGAAAAATATTGGCTTTCTGGAATGAGAGCTAAACTTGGTCTATTTAATGAGGAAGTAGAAGATAAAGAACTCATAGAAAATTTGTTGATAACGATGGAAAAATACAAAGTAGATTTTACAAATACATTTCGTGGATTAACATTAAATAAGATAGAAAGAACAGCTCTCTTTGACAAAGAAGACTTTAGTCAGTGGTTAGTAATGTGGGATAAGAGAAGAAGTAGACAAAAAGAATCAAAAGAAGATTCTTATAAATTAATGAAAAGAAATAATCCTTCAGTAATTCCCAGAAATCATAGGGTAGAAGAAGCATTAGAAGCAGCAGTGAACAATGGTGATAGTAGTGTTATGGAAAGACTATTGGAAGTTCTTTCCAAACCATATGATTATACTGAAGAACAAGAGGCTTATACAACACTACCTGATGCATCTTGTAGTTCTTATCGAACTTTTTGTGGCACTTAATTATAGAGATACAAAACAATAAATTCTCTCGAAAGTTTCGAGAGAATTTTTATTATAAGTTATATAAAGTAATATTATGGAAAAACTAATAGTTAATACTGAACGTTCAATAATGACAAAAGGAGTGGGAAGTATGAGCGAAATAGTAACTATATTAATGAGAACAGTCATAATGTTCGTAGTTGTATTATTTGTATTTAGGTTACTTGGAAAAAAAGAGTTTGGAGAACTGACAATAATAGATTTCGCCGTATCCTTAATGATAGCAGAATTAGCAGTTATTGCAATTGAGGATTTAGAAGTATCATTAATTAGAGGTATATCCCCCATACTTTTACTAGGATTCCTTCAATTAAGCCTGGAATCCATTGAACTAAAAAGTCAAGCCTTCAGAGATATAGTAGAAGGAAGACCTGTTATGATTATTGAAGAGGGCAAGTTGAATCAGCATAATATGAAAAAAAACAAATATGATCTTGACGATATGTTATTTCAGCTAAGAGAACAAGGTATTTCAGATATAAGGGAAGTAGAATATGCAGTCTTAGAAAGATCTGGTAACTTATCTATATTTAAAAAGGGAGATAATTTTACAGTACCTTTGATTCAAGATGGGGATTTATTAGATGATAATTTAAGAATTATTAAAAAGAATAAGGAGTGGTTATTATCTGAATTAGACATTAAAGGGTATAAAAAAATTAAGGATATTTTTTATTGCAGTTATATGAATGGAGAGTTTTTTATTGAAATGAAACAAAAAAGATAAGCCTATAAAACCTTAAGACTAAAGCTTTTATAGGCTGGGTTAAGTTAGGATTCTTTAATTAGGATGCTTGCTCAAATTGGCTATTATACAATTCTGCATAAAAACCATTATGTTCAAGAAGGTCATCGTGCTTGCCACTTTCAATAATGTCTCCGTCTTTCATAACAAGGATTAAATCAGCATTTTTAATGGTAGAAAGTCGGTGTGCAATGACAAAAGAGGTCCTACCTATTGTTAATTTATCCATTGCTTCTTGAATAAGAAGTTCTGTTCTAGTATCCACAGAACTTGTTGCCTCATCAAGAATCAACATAGGCGCATTTTCAATCATAGCACGGGCAATAGTAATCAATTGTTTTTGTCCTTGAGAAAGATTGGCTTTGTCATTCAGAACCGTATCATAACCATTAGGTAATGTACGGATAAAATGATCTATACCAACAGCTTTACAGGCTTTTTCTAATGCTTCATTGCTCACATTAGGTTTGCTATAAACAATATTCTCTCGAATAGTTCCTTCAAAGAGCCAAGTGTCTTGAAGTACCATACAAAATAATGCATGCACTTTTTCACGTGTTAATTGGCTAATAGGTGTACCATCAATGAGAATCTCTCCTTCATTGGTCTCATAAAAACGCATTAAAAGATTGATGATTGTAGTTTTACCTGCACCTGTAGGACCTACGATAGCAATTTTTTGCCCAGCTTTTGCTTTAGCTGAAAATCCGTTAATAATAATTTTGTCTTCGTCATAACCGAATTTCACATTTCTAAATTCAATATTGCCTTGTGTTATTGTCAGAATCTCACTTTTATGGCTTTCATCTTCTAATTCTTTTTCTTCTAAGAATTCAAAAACACGTTCACTAGCTGCCGTTGTTGACTGTAAATTCGTTGCTGCTTGAGCCATTTGTGACAAAGGTTGAGTAAAAAGCCTAACATAAATCATAAAAGCAACAATTACACCGAAAGTAATATACCCATTCATTGCAAGGGCAGCACCTACAACACAAACAGTAACATATCCTAAGTTACCAATGAAAGTCATAATAGGCATCATAAGACCGGATAAAAACTGAGATTTAAAGGCACTTTCATAAAGATCGTTATTTATTTTTTCAAAAGTTTCTTTTGCTTTTTCTTCACCGTTATATACTTTTACAATATTATGTCCGGCATAAATTTCTTCTATATGACCATTAATAGCACCTAAGTACTCTTGTTGGCGCATAAAATGTTTTTGAGATTTACCCATAATAATCATCATCAGAACAAAACCAATAATGGTAGCAAAAATAGCTGCCACTGTCATAAGCACATTTGTGATTAACATCATAAATAAAGATCCAAAGAACAATGTTATAGCACTTACAAGGGTACCAAGACTTTGGTTCATGGTCTGACCAATGGTATCCACATCATTGGTTACACGGCTGAGAACGTCCCCATAACTATTGGTATCAAAGTACTTTAGAGGCAAACGATTTATTTTTTTAGAGATTGAAGTACGTAGGCTTTTAGAAATTCTCTGAGTAATTGTTGCCATAATAAATCCTTGGCTAAAAGTTAATACTGCGCTAAGGCCGTATAAAATAACCAAAGTTGTAGATATGGTTACAATGGCATTAATATCAATACCTGTTATAAGTCCGGCAGTTATGAGGTCTGTTATTTTACGGAGTTGACTTGGCCCAATGATAGTAAAAACAGTCCCTATAGCAGAGAATAAAAGAGCAATTATAATTGCAGGAACATATGACTTGGAATAATTCATTAATTTGCCCCAAGTTTTTTTAAATTCTTTTGGTTTTTCTCCTGGTCGCATACCTGGAGGTCCTCCTAAATGGCTCTGACGCCTGTTGTGTTTTTTATGATCACCGATAGTGTATTCATTTCTACTCATTATGCCAGTTCCTCCTTAGACAATTGTGAATATGCAATTTGTTGATAAACCTCACAAGACTCCAGTAATTCGTGATGTTTGCCAATGCCAACGATTTTTCCTTCATCAAGGACAATAATTTTATCAGCATCCTTTATGGTGCCAATTCTTTGAGCCACAATAAGGTTTGTTACATTAGAAGTTTCTTTTTTAAGAACACTTCTAAGGATTCGATCAGTTTTATAATCAAGAGCAGAAAAGGAATCATCAAAAATATAGATTTCTGGTTTTCTACAGACTGCACGAGCAATGGAAATACGTTGTTTCTGACCACCTGAGACATTGGCACCACCTTGTGATATAGAAGCTTCATATCGACCTTCCATCTTCTCAACAAATTCTGAGGCTTGTGCAATTGATAGGGCTTTTTCAATATCATTAAGGGAATATGTATTACAGCCACTATCACCGTAACCAACATTTGAAGCAACGGTGCCACTAAAAAGTACAGCCCGTTGGGGCACATAACCAAGTTTGTTGTGTAGTGATTTTTGTTGATAGTCTTTTACATTGATACCATTTACTAAAACTTCACCTTCTGTTGCATCATAAAATCTAGGAATAAGATTAATTAATGTACTTTTACCGCTACCAGTTGAACCTATAAAGGCAACGGTTTCACCTCTATGTGCTTTAAAGTTAATATTCTTAAGGACATAATCAGAAGAGTCAGGGTACTTAAAACTCACATTACGAAATTCTAATTCACCCTCAATACCATTAGTTGAATCTGTAATATGACCGTCAATAATAGTTGGCTTTGTATCTAAAACTTCATTAATACGCTTTGCAGAAACAGCTGCACGAGGTAGCATAATAAATATAATTGTAAGCATCATAAAGGCCATAACAATTTGCATAGCATAGGCAGAAAAAACAACCATATCAGAAAATAGTATTAGCTTATTGCCCATTCCTGCTGAGTTAATGAGATAAGCACCTATCCAATAAATTGAAAGACTCAAGCCGCTCATAATGACACCCATACCAGGTTGTATGATTGCCATTACTCGATTAACAAAGAGTTGGGTAGATGTCAATTCACCATTAGCTTTTTCAAATTTTTCTTCTTGATAGCTTTCTGCATTATAGGCACGAACAACACGAAGACCTGAAAGGTTTTCTCTTGTAACACGATTAAGATTATCTGTAAGACCTTGAATTTTTTTGAATTTTGGTATGGCAAATATAACAATTGTTAGGATCATTAAAAGTAAAACCCCTACAGCACCACCAGTAGCAGCACTCCATTGCCAGCTTTTGCCTGATATTTTTATAATGGCCCAAATTGCGAGAATAGGCGCTTTTACGATAACCTGTAAGCCCATTGCCACAACCATTTGTAATTGGGTAATGTCGTTAGTTGAACGTGTTATTAAACTTGATGTAGAAATACCATTGATCTCTTCCATAGAAAAAGATTCTACTTTACTAAACAATTTGGAACGTAGTCTTTTGGATAATCCAGCGGCAACTCTTGCAGCAAAGTATCCAACAATAAAGGAAGCCACTAGGCTAAGTAGTGCACAAAGTAACATCCATCCTCCCGCTATAAAAATTTCTGAGAGTGCATTGCTATCTGTTTGAACCAATAATGTGATCTCTGCCATATAGTCAGGTAGTTTTAGATCAAAGTAAACTTGAGCAACAATAAAAATAAGACTAAAACCAATGATTGCCCATTCTTTTTTCTTTAGATATTTAAAAATTTTTACCATTAAAGTTTTCTCCTTTATACTTAATTATTGAGATTGTTAGATTTGAAATTGTAAGTGTGCTAACAATATAATCATATTTTTAAGCCGACTCATTTGCGACTTATTCTAGATTTTTTTTTATCTTATCCATGGTTGCAAAGAAAGCATCTAACTCTTCTTGGGAAATACCTTTTATAAACAGTTCTTCTAATAAATTAATTTCTTCAGCGATGATAAAATAATACTCAATGGCTTTTTGAGTCAGTACGATTTTTTTTAGTCTTCCATCATACTCTACAGAATGTCTGGTGATAAGACCATTCTTTTCCATTAACTGTAGAATTTTAGTTGAAGTGGAACGTCTGATTGAAAATTCGTCTTCAAAGTCCTTTTGAAAAATATCTTTATTACGATTTTCATATAGGAATGTGATTGCCCAACTGTGCATCGGTGTTATACTATTTAAATGAGAGCGACTTTCCATACGCCTTCTTATTAAATTGGTCAAGGTTCTTAGTTCAAAACCAATGGTTCTTTTATCTTCCATTATGCACCCCTATTAGAAATTATGTTAGTGTACTAACTATTATAATTTGTTTTTTTATACTTTTCAATAGTTTTTAGGTTTATATGACAAAATAATAGTATTAATGTTAAAAAGATGATAATATGTGAAGAATATAGATGACTTTTATAGAAGATGAATGTATTATAAGCCAACTCTTTATAGTTAGATAGTATTATTTGTGTAGCTATGGTAGAATAAGTCTATTGTTACGAACTATTATAAAAAGGACGTGTTAAAGAAATGAAAAATTATAAAATGGTTGTAGCCTATGATGGTAGAAGATATAAAGGTTTTAGAAAAACAAAAGACAATGATGATAAAACCATTCAAGGTAAGTTAGAAATGATACTTTTTAAACTGTTTGAATCTCAAATAGAAGTTGTAAGTGCTGTTAATACAGACGCTGGTGTACATGCCCTACAACAAGTTGTACATTTTAAGGTGCCAGATTCAAAAATGACTGAGGCTGGTATTTATCATTATTTTGAGGAATTTTTACCAGATGATATTGTTGTGATATCGGTTGAAGAAGTAGAAGATAGATTTCATAGTAGGTATAATATAAAAAGTTTGACCTATGAATACCGTTTGTGGAAAAAAGATACGCGTAATCGCCCATTGTTTGAAAGACAATATGTCAAAGTGATGGAAAGTCCTTTAGACGTAGGGAAAATGAAAAAAGCTGCAATATCTTTCTTGGGTGAACATGACTTTAGTGCTTTTTCAACTAAAAGTAAAGTGAATAGTTCAGAAAAAAATATTATGGCATTGGATATTGAAGAAACAAACAATGAAGTAATCATAAAAATAAAGGCAGATGGTTTCTTACTAAATATGGAAAGAATCATAGTAGGAACATTGGTTCAAATAGGCCTTGGTCAGAAAAAGATAGATTCTATAGAGCGTGCTTTTAAATATAAAAAGAAAGAAGATATCGGGCATAAAGCAATGGGACATGCATTGTGTTTAATTGATGTAGAATATTAATAGTTTGTTTATATATTAGATAAAGCTAAGGGAGAAAAATTCAACCTTAGCTTTATTTATTAAAGAATAATAAAAAGTAATAGATAAAAGACAAGAAGTTATAAATATATTAACTTGACCATATATTATATGGATATAAAAATGTAAAGCTGGTATTGGTAATCGCCCTTTTCCAAGGAATTCGTTAGGAGGTGAACAGAGAAAGTATAACGGTATATCGAGGATAACAATTATTAAAAGATAAAAAAAATTAGTTCCTTGAAATTATATTGATAAATGGTATAATAGTATTATAAACGGCTGTTAAGGAGGTTTATTATGGACTATATTATTGAAGAAGTAAAGGGGTTTTATAAGATTATAAAACTAAAAGAATTTCGAAGAACTCCAGGAGTGGATTTTGATATCTTGCCTAAGTCTCATATTCCTGATATTCATGCAATTGACAGAGTTATACATAAAAGTGCTGCAGTTTCACCAGGAGCTATTGGTGATGTTAAGAGGCCTTGGTATATGCATCCGCACCAAGCAGATAATTTAATGGTTCTCTACGGTACAAGGCATGTAGATATTTATTCATTGGAACATAAAGTTATGAAAAGCTTTACTGTAACACCTAATAAAGTTGTATCAGAGGGGAAAGTTATTTGCAATGAGGGGGCTGTACTTGTATGGTCCACTAATGTTTTTCATAGAATAGTAAGTGGTGAAGAAGGCTCTGCTTCTTTAAACTTAGCGGAACATAGTGAAGGCTTCGATATAAAAACAAACTTTAACATTTATGATTTAGATATTGATACAGGAGAATATAAGGTCCTGAGAGTAGGTCATTTAGATCAATTTTAACCATATAACGAATTATTTTTAAAGTCATTTATCTAGTTACTTAGGTATTTGGCTTTTTTTATACTTATAAATAATATATTTCAAATAGGAATCATAGAATTTTATAGAGGATTATATATAAAGGATATAAGTGGGTGGAGTATGAATCACACAATAAGAGCACAAGATGAGAGTGGGGTAATACATACTAGACAGACATTTAGAGCATTTGTTGATGCAACAATTCCACAAACAACTGAGTTAGCAATTGAATTTGGAGAGATGCAATACTTTGGTGCATTAGACTTTGATATTGATCAGTTTATGATTTATTTGCTAAACAGAGTTGATGTAATACCCTTAGCCATCCCGACTGCAATAATGTTAGATATGGCTGCTGAAGAGTTAGTTGCAAATGAAGGTAATGATCATTTTTTGAATTTTTCAGTTTACGAAGGAGGAGGGGCTTTTGCTGCCCTTGCACCAAGTGATCGTTTTAGGGCTATTATTTTATTAGAAGAACTTAGAATTAATTTAGAAAACTTACCTTTTCCTTATCAAAACAATCCAGCGCTTGTTTTATCGGTTACAAATTCGCTAAATCGAATAACAACAATGGGGTATTATTCTGAATGGTGGGGATATGGTACAACACGTTTAGAAGAGCCTGATGATCGTGTATTAGAATATTTACCTTTATCTTGGGAACAAGTTGGGTATCCAAGGCCTTCATTGGGTTATAGAGCATTTAGAAGGTATCTATATGAGGAATTTACAGAATAGGAGAGAAACTATGAATAGGGATGCAGATGTTATTATAATTGGTGCAGGTGCAGGTGGCCCTGTAGTAGCTAAAGAACTTGGAGAGCAAGGCATAAAAGTACTATTGCTTGAAGCTGGGCCATGGTATGGCAATAGAAAATGGCCTAGCCCAAATACTGATCCAGGTGGTATAAGCAGTTCAGATTATGAGGATTTAAGTAGCGAGATATTGGATAGGAATTTTACAGATTTAGAAGACGATATGAATAATTTTGTTACAGGAAAATTCAGATGGGGTCCAGCTAATAGGGATTTGCCGCCTTGGTCTAGGGAAACTTTAAACAAAGGATTAATTTGGCAAAATTCTGGTGTAGGAGGGTCAACCCTTCATTACTTTGCAAATTCCCCTAGAGCCTATCCCTCTGCTGTAGATAATATTTGGCCAATATCCTATGATGAACTAATACCTTACTATCAAAAGGTGGAAACAATATTACCTGTTTACCCAGCTCCAGCAACGGCAAAAGAAGATTTGTTTTATTATGGTGCTGAAAAAGCAGGTTGGGAAGCAATTAATACATTTAATGTCACACGTCCTGGTTTTAGACCACAACCTAACGCAATACTACGACCAGATCCTCGCTTAAATGATCCAAACTTTGATTTTGCATTACAAGAATCTATAGGCTGTACACTACGGGGGCATTGTGTTAACGGGTGTCATATAGGACCAACCATAGAGTCTATGGCTAAAAGGTCCACATTTGCAAGTTACATTCCAAGTGCATTACAAACAGGTAATGTTGAAGTAAGGCCAAATACATTTGTAACAAAAGTACTAACTGAAAAAGGCTCTAATGAAGGATTAAGAGCGACTGGCGTTTTGTATAGAGATACGTGGACAGGAGAAACAGGAGAATTAAGGGCTCAAGTTGTAGTAATGGCAGCAGGGGCAATAGAAACACCACGATTATGGTTAAACTCTGAATTACCACAGAATCCTTGGGTAGGAAAAGGTTTGGTAAACCATTTGTTTGATTGTGTATCAGGTATATTTGATGAAAAGACCTTAATAGATATACTAGGTGTCCCTAGTATTGATCCATTTATTGGTCAAAATTCAGCTGCCAGGTTTGACCATCCTGGATTAGGGGTTATTCAACCTTTTGGTTTAACGCCTGGATTATTTTCTTCAATGGTATATTCCACAAGTGATAGTGGTTATAATTTTTTAAATACCCCTAGGGATGATGCCCCATGGGATATTGAAGGATTAGTGGTAGGGCAACAACTTAAAGAATTTATGGAAGATTATCCAAGAACATTAAGCCTTTTAATCTTCACTGATGATGAAGTTAATCAAAACAATGGCATATCATTAAGCAATCGTAGAGATGAAAATGGTTTTATACCAGTAATCAGTTATCGACCTAGTAAAAAAGATATAGAAAATAGAGATAGATTAGCTGTTATTGCTGCAGATATTTTAAGGAAAGCAGGGGCAAAAAAAATTATCCGCTCTAACTGGCCACCTGAAATCTTTATACATATTCAAAGTACAATGCGTATTGGTTTGGTGACAGATACAGACTGTGAAGCCCATCAAGTGAAAGGATTGTATATTGCAGATAATAGTATCCAATATAATGGATTAGGTGGACCAAATCCCACCCTTACAACTCAAGCTTTGGCAACACGCACCTCGGAAAAGATAATAATGAAGTATTTTAGTTAAGTATAACAGGGATAATATAAATTGGTGTTGATGCAAATTTAAATTGACAAACCCCAAAAAAATAAATTATAATAAAAGTGTTAGAGGGAGTAACTGCCTTCATTAAGGAATTAAAGTCGTCATTTCGGAAAGTTTTCCCGGCTTTAATGACAATATGTCTTGTGAGACTCTACAAAAAGTATAATCTAATTTTAGTTAGATTGTATTCTTTGTGGGGTCTCTTTTTGTTTATTATTATATATCATAGGAGGGTTTATTTTGGATCAAATTATTTTTACATATTTAAGTGCTGTTCCAACTTTAGTACTAGTATTCATCATTGCTATATCTTTATATCTTCTGAGTAAAGGTGCTGATTTGTTAGTAGATCAAGCAGTTAATCTTTCGTTGTATTGGGGGATACCTAAAATAATTATAGGAGCTACAATTATATCTCTAGGGACTACTTTACCAGAAGTTACAGTATCTGTTTTATCAGCTATTAAAGGGAATCCAGATATGGCACTAGGTAATGCCATTGGATCTATTATAACCAATACAGGGTTAATTATCGGGTTGGCTTCTTTTGTGGGTAGGCTACCAGTGAACCGCGTATTGGTTAGAAGACAAGGTAATATTCAAGTTTTAACAGGGATTTTACTTACTGTAGTAAGTGTTTTGGCATTGTTTTTCAGCAGTGGGAATATAGGACAATGGATTGGTTGGGTGTTTTTAATACTACTAATAGTGTACATACATATTTCTATTAAATGGGCGAAAGAGCCATCAAAAAAGGATATAGCTAAATTTACTCAATTAGCTTCTACTATGGAAGAAAGTGCTGTTGCTGAAGAGGTGATTAGTGTATCTAAAAGTTTTGTTGGATTAAAATTGTTAAAGCTAATAGGAGGAATGGCTTTAGTAATTGGAGCATCCCAGATCTTAATACCAGCTGTTGAAATTTCAGCCATTCGCATTGGCATACCTCAAAGTGTTATTGCAGCCACATTAATTGCCTTTGGAACAAGTTTACCAGAAGTGGTTACAGGGATTAAATCTGTAAAAAAAGGTCATGGTGAAATTGCAATTGGTAATATTATTGGTGCGAATATTTTAAATATACTCTTTGTAGTTGGGGGAGCAGCAGCTGTAACGTCGGGAGGTCTAGATGTACCATTTAACTTTTTTAGACTTCAGATCCCAATCATGGTTTTTATATTAGTGGTTTTTCAAATATTACTGTTAAGGAAGAAGGAAGAAATAGATAAGAAGAAAGGGAGCCTTCTCCTAGTTATTTATTTGGCATATATAATATTGAATTATATACAAATCTAAAAGGGAACAAAAAATAAGTAGTCGATTTTGCTTAATACAAATCGACTACTTACCATACCCTATTCAAATATAAATTGTACATAAAATAATAAATAGTACATTCCTTTCAATTGTAAACCATAAAGCATTATACTTGTTATAATAGCAATAAACTTACAAACATATAAATTTTTATTGATGGTTAAAACTAAACTATCATTAAAACTGAAAAAGGTTTAATACATGTTTAAAACAAAGAAACTATAGAACAAATCATAAAAATAAAAAAACCCAACTTCTAAACCAACTACTGAATACCAAAACATTTGATAAAACTGTAATAAGTGAATAGGGTATGTAGGAAGAATGGAGTCTTTCTTCCTTAACTGTATTATAGCATATAATATTAATAAAAGAAAGTATAAATTTTATTTTTTTAATAGTTTCTTTTAAAATAATAAACAAAATATACGAAAACAAATTAATGACAAAAATTACTGAAAAAACAATATATTATAATATTACGATTAAATTGAGAATTAACTATTGTTAGAGAAGGTGCATAAAAATACTGAATCGTATATCAGTTATCAACGGTTATAAATATAGACCAAATTATTGTTCTTGAAAAGGAAAAATTACTGGTAGAGGGACACATCTAGAGTTAATGAATTGTCATCCACTTTATAGAAAATTAGCTGAACAACAGTTGACAAGAGATTGATTAAGTTGTATTAATGCATTATAATTAATAAGAGTAGAATTTTATGAAGTAATGTTAAGTGATTTAAAGAAATAATAGAGTATTCCTTCAGGCAAATAGCTTGAAGGAATTTTTAATAGGAGGCAATTATGGAATGTAGATTAGGTTGTGGGGCCTGTTGTATTGCACCATCAATATCTTCACCGATACCAGGTATGCCTAATGGGAAACCTGCAGGGGTTAGGTGTATTCAATTAACAAAGGATAATAACTGTAAAATATTTGGTGAAAAAGAAAGACCTAAAGTATGTGGCAATTTGAAACCTTCTCGTGAAATGTGTGGGGAAAGTAACAAAGAGGCATACTTATATCTAGAAGACCTTGAAAAGGCTACTGCAATAGAATAAAATAAAGTATATAAGAAAAGGTCATCAGTCCCATAAGTAAAGGAGGAATAAGATGAAGCATTTCTTACTTGTTGAAGATGAGAAAATTCTTGCTAAAAATATTGCATTTTTTCTAGAACGTGAAGGATACAAAGTGGATATAGAATATGATGGTGAAGCAGGGTTAATTGCTTATAATACACATGCTTATGACTTAATTTTACTTGATTGGACATTGCCTAAAAAAGATGGTTTAGAAGTATGTAAAACCATTAGAAAAGAGTCTAATATCCCTATCATAATGATTACTGCAAAAGGTGAAATATACGATAAGATTATTGGTTTAGAGCTAGGTGCAGATGATTATATTGTTAAACCCTTTGACCAAAGAGAAATGCTTGCTAGAATACATGCATTACTAAGAAGAAATGAAAATGGTAACAATGAAAAAAGCAATGATCAGTGGCTTGAGTATGAAGGCCTTAAATTAGATCGAGAAAAGCTATTAATACTATATAATCATCAAAATATAGAACTCACAGCCAATGAGTATAAATTAATGGAAATATTAATGAAAAAACCTCAAAATGTATACTCAAGAGAGTTTTTGTATGAAGAAGTTTGGGGCGGATTATTAGGATACAATGAAAGAACTGTTGATGTAACCATTAGTAGATTGCGAAAAAAGTTAATGGAACTTTCAGGTAAAAAATTCTTTCATGCAGTAAGAGGATTGGGGTACCGTTTAGGAGGAAATTAATGAAGATTCAATATCAATTATGGTTAATCTACTCTACTTTATTTATCATTGTTAGTATTTCAGTGTTTGTGGTTATTTCTAATCGGTATGAAAAACATTTGCAAACAGGATATGAACAATTAACCATTACACAAGGTGTTACAATGCTAGATAGATTAAAAGATACATATCCCTATACACCGAACCGGAGTATGGGTTATCTTAGAACTTTTAGTAATCAACTTAACACACGTTTGATTATATTAGACCAAGAAAAAAGGGTTTATGCTGACAGCTTTGGCCAATTAAGCCAAGAAGCATCATTAAATATATCAATTCTACAAAGAGAAAAAGAATTTATTTCAGAGTTCTATAATACCCAGCAGTATGGATACGTACAATATACTTTAGTACCTTTTGTAACGGAATTAGGTATGGAAGGGTATTTATTAATGATTGGAGAAGCAGACCAGTTATATAATGAAATAAATTCTTTTCAGTATTGGATTATACAGATGCTAATCATTGCAGTAACTATTTTCTTTATTGTTTCTTATTTTATTTCAAATTGGTTTTCTACGCCAATTCGTAAGATTATATTGCAGTTAAAAAAAATAACCCCTCAAAAAAGAAGCTTCACATTAAAATACAAAAGAAAAGATGAAATTAAAAAATTAATTGATGCAATAAAAAACATGGTAGAAGAAATGAATTTATACGATGAAAGACAACGACGTTTTCTAAGTACTTCTTCTCACGAATTAAAGACACCGTTGGCAACTATGCAACTCATTCTGGAAAACCTTCCTTATGTAAGGGAAGAAGAAGGAATGCATACTGAATTTGTACAAGATTTATTTTTTGAAGTTAATAAGATGAAAAAAATGGTTGAGCAATTAATAGAGATAAATAGAATATGGGACAAACCATTGGAAATAGAACTAGTAACGGACCAAGATTTAAAAAAACACATACAACAATCCTTCCAATACATTGCAGAGTCAAAAAATATAGTTATAGAATATGAATTAGATACCATAAAACTATATGTAGATAAAACAATGTTTTTAAGAGGTCTAGATAATATCGTTTCCAATGCCATAAGATATTCTACTAACAATCAATTGGTAAAAATAAGGGCTAAAAACCTTAAAGAAGAAACTCAGATCAGTATTATTGATAAAGGCATTGGTATAGCAAGGGAAGATGTGCAACATATTTTTGAACCTTTTTATCGTTCTAACGATGCAACCATTTGGAATCAAGAAGGTAGTGGATTAGGACTACACATTGTTAAACAAATGGTTGAGATGCATAAAGGAAGGGTTGAAATAGATACTGAAAAAAACAAGGGAACCACTGTGCACTTGTTTCTAAAAAAACCTAAGTAACAAAATTGTTACATTTCTAAAATTGCTATGATACAAAAGGTGACTATACTGTAAATATACCAATCAAATCAAGTTACTGTATCATTCAAAGGGAAATTTAATAGGAGGTTTTTATTATGAAAAAAATATTAACAATTATAATGATAATATTAGTAAGTTTAGGAATTTTAATAGGCTGTAATAAGAAAGAAATAGTCACACCTGACCCATCCACTGGTGAGAAACAAGAAGATACAAAAGAAGATGAAACTTATGATGAATCAAATTTATCACCAAAACCAGTAGAAGAAGAAAAACAAACACATGAAGTTGTATTATATTTTACGGATAATGACTTAATGGAAACATACCGTATAAAGACTGAAATTGTTGTAGGAAAAGATGAAAGCGTTCCAAAAGCTGCTTTAGAAGCTTGGATTAACGGACCAGACCATGAAGAACTGGGTGCATTAGTTCATACAAATGTTATTGTAGAATATGTTGAAGATGTCAATGGAGTTGCTCATGTTAGTTTTTCTAAAGAGATTCAAGACAGTAATCTAGGCTCAACTGG
Organism: Natranaerovirga pectinivora; assembly: GCF_004342165.1. Lineage (NCBI taxonomy): Bacteria > Bacillati > Bacillota > Clostridia > Lachnospirales > Natranaerovirgaceae > Natranaerovirga > Natranaerovirga pectinivora. The sequence continues at coordinate 122,600 of NZ_SMAL01000002.1, forward strand.
AGAATTAATGTTAGTTGAACAGATCACCATGATTATGGAACAATTTGGTTATAATAGCACACAGATTTTAGTAGAAGGGATTATTGGAGAGTCTTTAATAGGACATTTTTATACAGCTGAACCAATATTGGCAAACGACCCTGATTCTTATAGGTGGATTGACGAGAAAGAATCAAGAGAAATCGTGTTGCAAAATGTAGCTTTTAGAATCTTTGAACCAATTCCAGGTAGTGAAGTAAAAGATCAAATTGTTGTAAGAGGATTAGCGCGTGTTTTTGAAGCAACAATCCAATATGAATTTGAAGACGGACACTTTTTATTCGATAAAGGATTTACAACGGCTTCAGAAGGGGCTCCAGGTTGGGGAGAATTTGAAATAATCATCGATTTGGATGAAATTGACTTCAATTCAGGTAGCATTATATTATATGAAGAGAGTGCAAAAGATGGCTCAAGACTTCACGAATTGGTAATTCCAGTGATACAAGCAAAATAATATACGAAGAACTGTTATATAATTAGTGGGTTTGAGAATAGGTAAATGTTATGGTATATACTAATACAAGTATATACCATAACATTTTTATTTGCTTTTAGATTGTATTTGTTGTAATAAATTAGAAATGTGATTTTTAGAAGTGTAACAAAACAATTCTTTATTACTTTAATCATATTTTTATAAGAAATCATGTTGTCGTACGTAGTATTAGAATGGTATAGTTGAAAATAAGTACTAGAAAAAAATACAAATTCATCAGGGGGAGTAGCGTGTTAGAAATAAAAAACTTATACAAAGATTTAATAAGCAACAGTATAAACGGTGTAACTTTTGAATTATCCAAGGGTGATATTGGGAGTATAGAATGTTCTAATGAGATAAGCGATATGCTAATTAACCTAATTATAGGAAGAGAGTTACCTGCCAAAGGTGAAATTCATATAGATCAAATTAAAAATACAGATTATATTAAAAAAGGTTTTAATAATTTAGGGATTGTACTACGAGAGGAAGGATTTTATGATGGACTAACTGTTGAAGGTTATTTAAAATTTTTCCAAGAATTATTAGGCTCTAAAGTAGATTGTAAAGATATATTGATGAGACTCGGATTACTTGATGTAGGTTCAATAAAAGTGAAAAAATTAACTTACCAACAAAAGAAGCGCTTAAGTATAGCAAGAGAACGATTAAAGGATCTTAAGATTCTACTTGTTCAAGAGCCAATAATGAATATGGATAAAGATAGCGTTAAAATTGTTTTAGAAAATATTCAGGAGCTAAGTGATGCGGGTGTGACAGTGATTTGCACATCTATATCCTATAAAGATGCCTTGTTTATAGGTGGAAGGGTCTTTACATTAGATGATAAAGGTTTTGTAGAAATCATTACTGATCCTGAAAAAGTTGAAGTTGAGAACATTAAGGAAGATGTAGTAGAGGAAGGAAATGATAAAGCGTTAGAAAAACCAATTTATAAAGTAGAAAAAATACCTGCAAAAGTAGAGGATAAAATCTTACTTTTTGATCCTACTGAAATAGATTATATAGAAAGTGAAAATAGCATAAGTCATTTAAATATACGTGGGGAAAAATTTCCTTCTTCATTTTCTCTTGGAGAATTAGAAGACAGATTGAAATATTTTGGTTTTTTTAGATGTCATAGATCTTATTTAGTAAATCTTCAAAGGGTAAGAGAAATTGTTACTTGGACTAGAAATAGTTTTAGTCTAAGTTTAGATAATAAGAAAAAAACATCTATTCCTTTATCAAAGGGAAGATTAGATGAACTTAAAAGCATATTAAATCTATAAATTAATACACCATTGGAGGTGTTATATACTCCTAATGGAGATTTCTTTGGGCCATTAACTTTAAAAATGAAGCCATTTAACCCTGATAATACTCCTTTGGGCGTATTTTTATAGTTTGACTTTTTAGAATATGAAATAATGAATCCATAAATCAAAGAAAAGAGGGTTAGTTATGGATAGTATTATTTCTATGAAAAATGTTTGTAAAAAATTCAAAGACAAAACAGCGATAAAAAATATGACCTTTGATATTAAAGAAGGTGAAATTTTTGGTTTTCTAGGACCAAGTGGTGCTGGTAAAACCACAACAATAAAAATCTTGACAGCTCAACTTATTGCTACAAGTGGTCAGGTAAAGGTTTTAGGAAAGGATATTCACATTCCTAGTAAAGAAGTATTTAAAGAAATAGGTGTCTTATCTGATAATAGTGCTTTGTACGAACGATTAACGGTTCAAGATAATTTATTATTCTATGCAGAAATAAATGGGGTAAATAAAAAAAATTCAGATGAGATATTAGAGCAAGTAGGATTGTTAGAGAGCAAGAAAAAAGAGGTTAAAAAGTTATCAAAAGGGATGAAACAAAGATTAAATCTTGCTAGGGCAGTTCTCAACAAACCAAGATTATTATTTTTAGATGAACCAACATCTTCATTAGACCCATCTACAATGGTTGAGATTCATAAACTATTAAGAAAGTTGAATAAGGAAGGGACTACAATCTTTCTCACAACACATAACATGGAAGAGGCGGATAAGCTTTGTAATCGGGTTGCATTTCTTAATGAGGGAGAAATTGTTGAAATAGGAAAGCCGTCAGATATTAAATTAAAATATAGAACAGAAGAGATAAAAGTTATTCTTAAAAACAATCCACAGAATGTTATTATTAAAAATGATGAAGAAGGAGGGGCTCAAATAAATGCTTGGATGAAGAAGGGTCAACTCCTCTCAATACATTCTATGGAGCCTAATTTAGAACAAATATTTTTAAGATTAACAGGGAGGGAACTGTAATGGATTTTTCAATTAAAAGAGTTAATGCGCTGTTTAAAAAGGAAATAAAAGACTTTACAAAAAATCTTAACGTGTTCTTTATGTGCTTACTGCCTATATTATTTGCATTTATATATTCTTTTCTAGGTTCTATGCCAGGAGAGCATATGGAAAAAAGCCAGACGTTGCTTTTGGTTATGACGATGAACTTAGTGATTGTTGGCTGTAGTATTATGGCTATTTTAATTTCTGAGGAAAAAGAAAAAAATACACTTAGAACATTAATGTTATCATCTGTTTCACCTGTAGAATTTTTGACTGGTAAAACATTGGTTATGTTGGTCATTACTATTTTAAATAATATTTTTATTTATATGATTTTAGGCTTAGACTCAAGACATATGGGAATGTATATTATACTTTCAACTTTAGTTGTTATCACCATGATTACTATAGGTGCAATCATCGGTTTAATGGTTCAGAATCAAATGGCTACTGGTGTAATGGTAATGCCAATTGCATTAGGATTTTTAATGATACCAATGTTAGGAGAAGTTAATGAAGTGGCTATGACAATAGCAGAATGGCTTCCCAACTATAATTTAGAGATTATACTAGAAAGAGTTTTTAATGAAGATTCAGTAAACATATTTTCAAAAAATTTAACGGTGATTATTGGATGGATCATTGGATCCATAGCAATATTTGTTTATGTATATAAGAAAAAAGGTTTAGATAAGTAACCTAGTAAATATAAAAATGATGGCAAGTCTCCCAGATGATTATTTGGGAGACTTTTTCAATATTTAATATATATTCTAAAGATTTTGTAAAAACAAAGTGTTTGCCCTTAAGAAGCTAAAAAAATAAAGAATATTATTTTTAATTAATGTCAATAATCCCACTGATATATAAAACTAAATCAAAGGAGATAAGGAATGAGAGTAGGTTTTTTTGGAAAAGGCGGTAGCGGAAAGACAACAGTTGCGGCAGGATTTATAAATTATATGAAAAATCAACATCAACATATTTTAGCAATAGATGCAGATATGAATGTACATTTAGGAAGAACCTTACAAATGGAGGCTAATCCAATTTGCAATTCATTTGAAGATTTTATTCATTACTTAGAAGAAGATAGAATTAGTAAGTCAGAAGAAAAACCAGTTTTTATTGGGACGACACCACCTTCCCAAAATTCAAGATTTATTCGACCCAAAAAGGATGATCCATTTATAAAAAAATATGCAACTCAAAAAGGTAATATCTCTTTGATTACAGTTGGATCATATAGTAATGAAGAAGTGGGACATTCTTGTTATCATGGAAAATTAGGGGTATTAGAGTTGGCTTATAATCATTTGCTAGATGACGAGAAAGATATTGTTATCGCAGACTCAACAGCAGGTGTTGACAGTGTAGGGACTTCCATGTTTTTAGTATATGATATTAATATTTTTGTAGTTGAGCCAACTCAAAGAAGTTTAAGTGTCTATCTTGATTTTCTAAAAATTACTGAGAATTATAAACTAAATACTTATGTTATTGGCAATAAGATAAATGATGAAGAAGACTTGGCTTTTTTAGAGAAGTATATACCAAAAGATAAATTAATAGGAATTATAAACAATTCAAACCACCTAAGGAGGTTTGAACAAGGGAATATAAATGCTTTTGATGTCTTTACTAAAAACAATGAAGAAGTTTTTGAAAAGATTAGTAGGGTTATGAGAAATACAGAAAAAAATTGGGATAAGTACTACAGTATGCTCCTAGATGTATACAAAGCCAGCTGTAAAGAATGGTATAACGGCTATTATGGACAAGATTTAGAGAAGTATATTGAGCCAGAGTTTAGTTATGAAAAAGTGGTGATGAAGGCATGATGCAATTTACACCCTATGTGAATGAAAGGATTAAAAAATTCCTAGATGAAAAAGAAACCCTTATAAGTTTAGTAGATGGACTAGGGTCACCCTTAAACATTCTTTTCCCTGAAGAAATAGAAAAAAATATTGAGGGATTCAAACAAGTTTTTCAAAAACATTATGTGAGTGGAAAGATATTTTATGCCCATAAAACCAATAAATCTAATGCTATTGTAAAGCAAGCATCCTTTGAAGATGTGAATATTGATGTGGCATCTGAAAAGGAATTAAAAAGTGCTTTAAATAACGGGTTTACAGGAGAAAGAATAGAAGGAACAGGACCTAAAAATAAAAATTTTATAGCACTGGGATTGAAACATAATATTCTTTTTAATATAGACAATTTACAAGAACTAGAACAAATGATAGAACTTAAAAAAACTAGGTATTTTCATACAACTAAAAAAGTAAAGGTATTATTAAGATTTAGTGGTTTTCAATCTGAGAGTCACAAAATATTGTCAAAGGACAGTCGATTTGGAATACCAGTGAGTCAACTTTATGATGTATTGGATTTTTTAAATGACCATATTAAAGATTTTGAATTACTAGGGTTTGCTTTTCATTTAGATACTATTGAAATAAAAGAAAAGGTTATAGCAATAGAAAATTCAATCATATTTTTTAATATAGCTAGAGATTATGGATTTGATCCAAAGGTTTTAGATATAGGTGGAGGATTTAAAGTAAGCTATATTGAAAAAGAGTCAGAGTGGCATAAAAGCATTAGTTATTTAAAAGAGTCTATACTAGGGTATAAAGAAAGTGTCACTTGGAATGGATTGTCTTATGGTGTACAAAAAGATAAAGGCGTTTTAAAAGGGTCATTGAATATTTACAATTACTATGATAACTTAACGGGTCCTAACTATCTTGATGCCTTGCTTGAGACAAGGTTACCAAGTTTTGAAAATAGAACAATTGGGACCATTCTTAGTGAAAATATGATTGAATTATATATTGAACCAGGCAAAGCACTAGTAAACCAATTAGGTATAACCGTTGCAAAAGTCAATTTTATAAAGGAATCTTCAAAAGGTGAAACACTAATAGGATTAGATGCTAAAAGGACAGATGTGGTAATGGCAGACCAAGAGTTATTCATTGATCCTATAGTGATATACAAAAATAAAATTACCACTACCAAGGATAAAGATATAGGAGTCTACTTCATTGGTAATCTCTGTTTAGAATCGGATTTGATTTATAAACATAAAGTCTATTTACAAGAAATACCTAGTATAGGGGATATGATTATATTCCCTAATACTGCTGGCTATTTTATGGATTTTAATGCAACAGAGTCTATTATGCAACCTATCGCTAAAAAAGTGGCTGTTACTAATAGTCAGAATGGGTTTCAATGGTATTCTGATGAAATATACAATCCAGTTAATGTTATTAATTGATGCAAAGGATGATGAGATGTTATATAACAACATAACTGAACTTATTGGTAATACGCCGATACTAAGGATATCTCCAGAAGTTCATAAATTAAAAAACATTGAGCTTTATGCAAAATTAGAATTTTATAATCCCTTTGGTTCTGTTAAAGACAGAATTGCTTATGGCATGATAAAAGAAGATCTAAAGGATATAAAAGAAAATGGAAAGACAATTATAGAATCATCTAGTGGGAATACTGCCAAGGCACTTCAAATCTTAGCGCATATCAATGGCATTACATTCAAAACAGTTACCAATAGAATAAAAATACCAGAAGTTAAAAATATATTAAGAATTCTAGGAACTGATATTGAGGAATTGCCAGGTCTTTCAGAATGTCCTGATCCAACAGATCCAAATGACCCTATTAGATTTATTGAGAATATGGTGTCCCAAGAGCCTCATAAATATTATCATACGGCACAGTACTCTAATATGAAAAATAGAGATACCCATTATAAAACAACAGGAAGAGAAATTTATGAGGATATTGGTACTGTAGATTATTTCTTAGGCACACTAGGGACAACAGGCTCAAGTAGAGGAATAATAGAGTACTTAACAGAAAAAAATCCTCATTTGGTTAAAGTAGGTATTATAGCGGATAAAGGGGATACCATCCCTGGTATAAGAAATGTAGATGAAATGCATGAAGTAGGCATATATGAAAAAACTCTTTATGATGACATTATTACAGTGAATTCTTTAGAAGCCATCAATGGAATGGAAACCCTTATACGTCAAAGTGGCGTTCTTGGAGGTCCTACTAGTGGCGGTGCATTTTGGGGGACTTTAAAATACTTAGAAGAAGTAGATAAAAGTTTATCTGAAAAGAAAACAGCAGTCTTTGTTGTATGTGATAGAGTAGAGCCGTATATCTCATATATACAGAAAAGAAGACCGGACTTTTTTGAGGTAGAAACCCATAAGGACACCATAAGAAACTTATCCAATGAAGAACTAGCTAATGTAAATACCATCAGTATTGGCGAAGCCCTAGAGTGGGTAGAAGAGAATAATCCTTTAATAATAGATTTAAGAGGTAATATGGCATTTAGAACAAGTCATATACCCAATTCAATCAATATTACAGATAATTATTTTGAGGAGTTAATTGATGCAGGGATTCCTTTTTCTAATAATATCCTTGTTATGTTGGTTTGTCCAGTTGGTGAGAAATCAAATAAATTTGTCGCCCTAATGAAGAAAAAAGGTTTTGACGCCTATAGCTTAGAAGGAGGGATTGTTTCATGGAGGGATGCAGGATATCCTATGAAACCCTTGAATCTCAAGAAGAAAGAACAAGCTGTCATTTAGAAAACATAAGAAATAACTTTCCAATAATTATAAACAATCCAGATACAATATATTTTGACAATGCTTCAACGACACAAAAGCCTTACAGTGTTATTCAAACTTTAAGTGATTTTTATATGAATTCTTGTGCAAACATAGGAAGAGGGAGTTATGAATGGGCTAATAAAAACCATATGGCAATTAACGACGTTAGAAAAAAGGTTGCTTCTTTCATAAATGGAAAAAGTATAAATGAAATTGTATTTACTTCAGGTGCAACTGAAAGCTCTAATCTTATTGTGTATTCTTGGGCCTTACACAACCTAAAAGATGGGGATGAAGTGCTACTATGCTATACAGATCATAAATCTACTGTACTACCTTGGATTAATATAAAAGAGTTATTATATAAATCTGGTGTAACTATTAATTTAGTTCCAATCATTAATAATAGTCAAGGCGATTATAATGAGATCGATTTATATAGTAAAATAAATGATAAAACCCAAGTTGTTGTTCTAACCCATATTCATAATGCTTATGGCATGGAAATGGGGGTTCAAGAAATTGTAAAAAAAATTAAAACCATTAAAGAGGACACTGTATTCGTATTAGATGTTAGTCAAAGCATAGGACATATAAAAATAGATACAGAAGCGTTAGGCATAGATTTTCTATATTTTTCAGGACATAAAATGTTTGCGGGGAATGGTGTAGGTGTTTTATGGATAAATAGTAGATTGCATCACCAAATTAAGCCCTTTTTTGTAGGAGGCAATAGTCGGTTTTTTAATGATGAAATTATAAGGGATTATAATAAAGGATATGAAATGTTAGAAGCTGGGACAATGAATATCCCTAGCATATTAACATTAGAACCAGCAATTCAATTGATAAATGAAATAGGCATTGAAGTCATTGAAGGGTATTTATTAGAGTTGACCCAGTACTTAATAAAAGAATTAAAAAAGATAAGTAAAGTTCAATTTGTATCTGGACCTCCGTTATGTAGTTGTGTAATAGGATATGGGATTATTTCCTTTAAAATAGATGGTGTGAGCTCTCAAGATATTGGATATATTTTAAACGATTATGGGATTTTTGTAAGAACAGGACAACATTGTATAAGTAATGAAGGTTCAATAGATCATTCCGTAAGAGTTAGTTTACAGATTTACAATACAGTTGAAGAGATTGATAAATTTATTTCTATTATAAAAATCATAGCTGAAGTTGATGATTTTTAATCATAAAAGCAGGTCATGTGACAAAACATGGATTTTTTGTTACAATATTACAGAAGTTTATATCCAAAAATTTACTTAACAGAATAGGAGAGGAAACATATGGATGAAAAACAACTCTTGGAAGAACAGAGAATCCAAGCAGAACAAGAGGAAAAACTTTACAAAAGAAACTTTACAAAATTTGGTTTAGATATGAATCTAAATGTATCTCTAGGAGCAGGATTGTTAATCTTAATTTTTTCTTTATATGCATTATTCAATCTAGAGCATGCCAATGAAATGTTTTTCCTTGTACAAGACACCATTATTACTAATTTTGATTGGGTGTTTATCTTATCTAGTAATTTCTTTATTATCGTGTGTATCTTTTTAGCATTTTCCAAACTAGGAACAGTTCGATTAGGTGGAACAGATAGTGAAACAGAGTTTTCAAATTTCGGTTGGTATTCTATGTTAATTTCAGCAGGGATGGGAATTGGTTTAATGTTCTGGTCTGTTGGGGAACCACTATACCATGCTTCTCAAACGCCACCCATATTTGCTTCAAGCAATGCTACACATGCTGCTATGGCAACAACATTTTTTCATTGGGGTTTACACCCTTGGGGAATATATGCTCTTATTTCTTTGGCGTTGGCCTTCTTTACTTATAATAGAAAATTACCTCTGTCATTTAGATCAGTTTTTTACCCTCTTTTTAAAGACAAGGTGTTTGGTCGTCTTGGCGATGTTATAGATACAATTGCAGTTTTAGCCACATTATTTGGTTTGGCCACATCTCTAGGATTAGGTGTTCAACAGATTAATAGTGGTTTGAATTTCTTAATTGGAATCCCTTTTAATGTAACAATGCAAGTTATTCTTATCGTTGTTATTACATTTATAGCAACATTATCTGTAGTATCTGGTATTGATAAAGGGGTAAAATTCCTTTCAGAAACCAATATGAAAATAGCTGGAGTTTTTATGGTTGCAGTATTTTTACTTGGGCCTACAGGCTATATTTTAAGAACATTTTCCAATTCTTTAGGACTGTACCTTAATGACTTTGTTAGCTCTTCATTTTTTATCTCAATGGGAGATAAAAGTTGGCAAGGGGGATGGTCTGTGTTCTATTTAGCGTGGTGGATTTCTTGGTCTCCATTTGTAGGTATGTTTATTGCTAGAATTTCTAAAGGAAGAACCATTAGGGAAGTTGTACTTGGTGTGCTTATTATACCATCTCTACTATCTTTTATTTGGTTATCTGTTTTCGGTGGTACAGCAATATTTGTTAATCGAGAAATGCAAGGTGGTTTATTCAGTGTGGTAGAAAATAATCTACCAGTTGCCTTATTTGAAATGCTTTCTGGTCTATCTCAAATATTTGCAGCAGATATGTTTGTTGGTGTTATTCGTGTTGTATTATCCATTGTAGCCACGGTGCTGATCATTACTTACTTTATCACGTCGTCAGACTCGGGATCTTTAGTAGTTTCTAAGATTACATCAGGTGGAAAAGAAACTTCTCCAGTAAGACAAAAAGTATTTTGGGCGTGTTTAGAAGGTCTTGTAGCAGCCATATTATTGATTATTGGTGGTGAACGAGCACTACAAGCTTTACAAACAGCTGTTATTACAACAGGATTACCTTTTGCACTTGTACTAGTGCTGATGACTTTTTCATTAATCAAAGCACTTCAAGTATCCTATACAAGACAAAAGAGAATTAAAGATATCAGCAAGTTTAAAAGAATTGCAGATCATTTAAAAGTATTTGATAAAAATAAAGCTAAAAAAAATGAATTAAAATAATATTAGCAGCCCATTTAAATGATGGGCTGCTTTTAATTGTGATGCATTACTTTTTACTATGCAGTCGTTTTATGTGGTAGAGGCATTTCTGTTTTTTCTTTCCACTTACCATTTAAGAATCTTATGGTAAAACATGTTGATCTAAATAGCCAATCTATTGTCATAGCAACCCAAATACCAAAGACACCAATACCCATGTAGCGACCTAGGACATAACTAAAACCAATTCTAAAAGTCCACATAGAGATAGTAGAAACAATCATAGTGTATTTTACATCACTGGCAGCTCTTAAAGCATTAGGCAAGGAGAATGATAAAGGCCAAATGATAATACAACAAATGCTGTGGTAAACTATAATCTTTTGAGCAATACTTGCAGTTTCTTCTGTTAGACTATAAATACTTAATATAGCTGGTGCAAATATAATAATAAAAGCATTAACAATGGCAAGGCCTAAAAAGGCATATAACATCACTTTTTTTGTATAGTATATGGCTTGTTCATAATTACCGGCGCCTACACATTGGCCAACAATAGTTAATAAGGCAAGACCTGTTGCAACACCAGGAAGTACAGCAAAAGAGGCAACTGTCCCTGAAACAGCATTGGCTGCAATGGAAGATGTTCCAAAACTAGCAACTAAACTTAATACTAAAATTTTACCTATTTGAAAAGAACTATTTTCTAAACCGCTGGGTATACCAATACGTAAAATCTTCTTAATCATATCTGGATTAAACTTAAAGGAGAATTTTTTCTCTATGTATATTTCTTGTCTTGGTATTCTAATAAGAACAACCATAATTACAGATGCAAAAATACGAGAGATTAATGTGGCTAAACCTACACCTGCAACGCCCATACCAAATCCAAAAACAAATACAGCATTCAAAATCACATTAATAATATTCATACATAAAGATGTTAGCATAGAGACTCTTGAATTGCCCATGGCTCTAAATAAACCGGCACAACTGTTGTACAAACCTAAAAAAGGATAAGATAAAGCAGAAAGTAAGAAGTATATCTGTGCATTTTCTAAAATAGAAGACTCAACATTTCCAAATATTGTTCTTAAAATTACACTATTACCAATTAAGACAATTCCCATGATAGAAAGGGATAGAATGCCTGAAATTAATAAAAGTTGATTAGCAGATACACGAGCTTGTTCACTATCTTTTTTACCTATGTATTGAGCAGCAATCACAGCGCCACCAGTGGCTAAAGCTGCAAATATATTAATAAGCAATGCATTAATGGTATTAACAAGTGAAACACCTGATATGGCACTTTCACCTGCTCTACCGATCATAATTATATCTGCCATTCCAACGGCTACAGCTAAGATTTGTTCAATGATTAAGGGGATAATGAGTCTTTTTAAGTCCCTGTTGGAAAACATCCGTTCCATAAATTCACTTCTTTCTATATAATGTCAAAAATAATCTATTATTACTCTTTATGGATATATTATAATACTATTTTGTTATAAAGTATATGTTTATTTTTAAAAATAATGTACCCTTACATCAACCTTAAATCATCGTGCATTCCCCTATCATACAAGCACAAGTTTGGTACAAAATTAAAAGATTTAGAATTAATAAATTAATGACAAGTAAAATTTATAAAGTTTAAAAATAGGATAAAAACTGAATCAAAAATTGCAAAGTCCTTGTGAAACCCTTTAAAAGAAGTACTTTATTATGCTAATTTAATACTACACAAAAGTGCATAGGCTGTAGTATAATAGACTTAACATAAAAAGAAAATGTGAGGAGGATGCTTTATGTTAACAAATCCAGTAGTATTATCAGTTCTTATAATGATAGTATTGTGTCTACTGAAATTAAATGTAATACTTTCTTTAATTATCGCCGCACTTGCAGGTGGTGTTTTAGCAGGTATGCCTATTGGTGACACAATGAGCACTTTAATTGGAGGTATGGGAGGTAATTCTAGTACTGCACTGAGTTATATTTTATTAGGTGCATTGGCTGCAGCATTACATAAAACAGGTATAACTGAAATTCTATCAAAATTTATTGTAAGAGGTATTAAAAGTAAAGGAATTATATTGGTATTAATACTTGCTTTTGTAAGTAGTTTGTCTCAAAATGCAATACCAGTACATATCGCTTTTATTCCTATTTTAATTCCACCGTTAGTAGGGGTAATGAATAAATTAAAAATCGATAGAAGAGCTGTAGCATCAGCTTTAACATTTGGTTTGAAAGCACCTTATGTTGTATTACCTATTGGTTATGGTTGGATATTCCATGGTATCATTAGTGATAATATGGCCGAAAATGGTATGGTCATTGCTCAGTCTGATGTTTGGAGAGCAATGTGGATTCCAGGGATTGCTATGGTTATTGGTTTGTTTATAGCTGTTTTTATCTCTTATAGAAAAGAAAGAAACTATGAAGTAAGTGAAGCATTAGAAACAACACAAGCAGAGATAGCAGCGACTTCAATGAATGTAAAATTCGAAGTTAGACATTTTGTTGCTATTGTAGGTGCATTTTCTGCTTTAGCAATACAATTATCCCCGTTAAAATCTTTACATATTGGTGCTTTAGTTGGTCTTGCCATTATGGTTATTGGTGGGGCAATTAAATGGAAAGATATTGATGAGATGATCAATAGTGGAATAGGTATGATGGGCTTTGTTGCCTTTGTTATGTTAGTTGCCTCAGGATACGCTTCAGTTATTCGTGAAACTGGAGGTGTTGGGACACTAGTTGATTCAGCTGCTGATTTAATGGGTGGAAATCAGTTTATTGCAGCTAGTGTGATGATCATGGTAGGCCTTATCATTACTATGGGGATCGGTACTTCATTTGGTACAATTCCAATTATTGCAGCTATATATGTGCCGTTAGCAAGCGTAATGGGATTTAGCCCTTTAGCAACTGTACTACTAATCGGTACAGCAGCAGCATTAGGAGATGCAGGTTCACCAGCTTCAGACAGTACATTGGGACCAACAGCAGGATTAAATATTGACGGTCAACATGATCATATTTGGGATACTTGTGTGCCAACATTTTTACATTACAATATACCACTGATCATCTTTGGTATACTTGGGGCAATGATTTTATAATCGTTAAAGAGGTGTGATACAATGGAACAATTTAACAATGTAACTATCTTAAAAAAAGCAAATACATACTTTGATGGTAAAGTAACCAGTAGAACCATTGTTTTTAACAGTGGAGAAACAAAAACACTAGGGATTATGATGCCAGGAGAGTATGAATTTGGAACAGATAAAAAAGAATTAATGGAAATATTAGCAGGTAATATGGAAGTACAGCTTTTAGGAAGTGAAGATTGGATGACAATCACTGGAGGTCAATCTTTTGAAGTGCCTAGGAATTCAAGCTTTAAATTAAAAGTAACTGAACTTGTAGATTATTGCTGTTCTTATTTATCTGAATAAAAAAACTATATATATAAGTAAAAACGACATTAAAAAGGTTATAAATTAGAGTTTCTAATTTATAGCCTTTTTTTATATGCTAGGAAGCTGCTATTCCTAACATATAAAGAAAGCTGATTAAAAGCGCTATGTTTATAACAAGAGAGAAAAAGCTTGTTCTAGTAATTTTATTAAGTCTTAACTCATATATTTTATAGAAGGAAAAATTTGATTCTCAAAGTTCCTGAGGAGGTATTAAGTTGAACAAATTTGATGTAATTGTTATTGGTGGCGGTATTATAGGATTAGCTACCTCCTATTATTTATTGAAATCAGGAAAAAAAGTTGCACTTATTGAGAAAAATGAATTTGGTTCAGGGGCTTCTTGTGCCTGTGATGATGCAATTTTTTTTCAATCTAAAAAACCAGGTATTAATTTAGAATTAACGATAGATAGCATTGAATTGTATAAATCCTTATCAGATGAACTAGGAATAGATTTAGAGCTGGAAAATAAAGGTGGCATGGTCCTTATTGAAAAAGAAGATCACCTAAAGGTAATGGAAGATTTTGTGAAAAAACAAAAAAAATTTGGATTAAAAGTAGATATATTAGATAGAAGAGATGTTATAAAAAAGCAGCCCCATATTAGAAAAGATATTCTTGCTTCTACATATTGTAAGGAAGATTCTCAAGTGAATCCTTTAAGGGTTATGAGAGGGTTTATAAGTAAGAGTAAAAAAATGGGTTTGGAGATTATAAAGAATAACATTATAGAGATTAAAGAAAAAAAAGACGGCTGGAAAGTCCTATTAGAAGATAAAAAAACAGTAGAATCAGAATTTGTAGTCAATGCAACAGGGGCTTGGGCGTCAGAGATAGGCAAAATGATAGGAATTGATATTCCAATTGTTCCTAAGCGAGGGCAAATTGCAATCAGTGAAGCCATACCTAGTTTAGGGGAAACCAATGCGTGGAGTGCTCAGTATATTGTTACAAAAATAGCACCAGAACTAGATAGGAATCAAAATGAGGTCTATAAAAGATTAGGGATTGGATTTGCCCTCAGTCAAGCATCAACAGGGAACTATATTATTGGTAGTACCCGAGAATATGTAGGGTTTAACAAAAAAACAACATATGAAGGCATTCAGTTGATTCTTAAGGAAGCTATGGCACTATTTCCTATTTTCTCAAAAGTAAATGTGATCAGAACCTTTGCTGGATTACGACCTGCTTCAGAAGATGGAAAACCAATTGTTGGTGAGGTTGAAGGCAAAAAAGGTTTTTATATTGCAGCAGGCCATGAGGGGGATGGTATTGCATTGGCGCCAATTACAGGTAAAGTTGTTGCAGATTTAATTAATGGTAAAAGAGTAAGGTACAATATTGAGGAATTGAACCTGAAAAGGTTTAAATATTAGAGTTTAAGGGGGTATTATATGAGTTTAGGCGCATGGCTGTGGATTATTACTATTGCAATGTGTTCTGTGTTTCTAGTCATCTCGCTAAAGGTAAAAAAACAAGCTCAATCTAGTTTTTTAAATTATGCAATAGGTGGCAAATCATTTCCAATTCATCTTATTTTATTTACTCAATTTGCAACTATAATGGGTGTAGGAAATTTTATTGGTCACGCTGGAAAAGGCTATGAAGTTGGTTTGCCATGGTTAGCATTTATCTTAGGGGAGCAAGGTTCAAAGATTATTTTTGCACTATTTTTTGCAGGTTTAGCAGGTAAATTTACTTATAGTACATTCCCAGAAATGATTGATGACATTATTGCAAGAGATAAAATCAGTAGAGCTTTAGGTGGAATTTTAGCTTCTATGATTATGATTGCTTGGGTAGGTGGTCAAGGGAGAGCTTTTGGCCATATCTTTAATATTGTTACAGGTGTTGAACCCATACCAATTATTATATTATTTACAGTTGCCTTTATTGTCTATACAACCTTAGGTGGGGTTTATTCCGTTGTATGGACTGACTTGTTCCAAGGGATATTAGTACTTATTTTTGGAACTGCTTTTTATATTTATGCTTTCTCACCAGTTAATTGGAGTTTTGTAGAACTAGGCGCAAGATTAACAGAGGTAGGAAGAGCTGAGTTATGGACATTTAGCGGTACCAATGGTGTAGAACTACTTACAAAATTTGTTACAGGATGTATTGGTATTTTAGTTGCACAAATTTATTGGCAAAGATGTTTTGCTGCAAAAGATAAGAAAACAGCAAGAAATGGGCTATTATGGAGTGGTATTGTAGCCATTATTTTTGTTATTTTAACAGCATTAGTTGGAATGGTCATTTTAACCCTTAATAGTGGTTTAAAACCAGATGATGCAATGCCTTGGTTTATGTTAAATTATGTACCTACAGGAATGGCAGCTATGATCTTTGCCTTAGTTTTAGCAGCTGGTATGTCTTCTGCAGATTCTAACCTTAACTCGGCTTCAGTGTTAGTAACCAATGATCTTGTAAAACCTTTCAGGAAAGACATGACAGATGCTCAATTGGTTAAATGTTCAAAAGCATTAACAATTGTAATTGGTATATTTGCTTGTGTGTCTGCTATTTATGCCCAGTCAATTTTAAGCTTATTTTCAAGGGCTTATGCCATGGCAGGTGGAGGTTTAGTACCATTACTTGTTGTAGGTTTATTATGGAAAGAAAGAAAATCTGAAGCTTTTGAAATGGGTACAAAAAACAGTAAAGTTACCCCATGGGCTGCTAGAGTTGGTATTGTTACAGGTGCTGTTTTAACACAGATTCCAGCCTTAGGGCCAAATAGAGTTTTAATAGCCCTTGCTGTTTCAGCACTGCTTATTGTAGTGATATCATTATTTACAAAAATACCACCACCACAAGTTCAAGAAGAAGAAATCATGGAAAACTTGAGCGTTGAAGGTTAGGAAGTAGAAAACAAATAAAAGGTATGGGTTAATAGCCATACCTTTTAACTTAAAAGTATTTAGTAATTATAGCATACAAAGGTGTGATGGAATATGTGCAATGAAATAATCTGTAGATGTGAAGAAATAACTAAGGAAGAAATTGAAAAAGTTATTGAAGATGGGGCACAGACAGCAAATGAAATAAAGCGTTTTACAAGGGCGGGCATGGGATTATGTCAAGGGAGAACTTGTAGAGGGTTAGTTGAGAGATTAATTAAAGAAAAAACTGGCATAGAACCTCAAAATATTGTGCCTTCTGGGTATAGACAACCTGTAAGACCTATTAAAATAGGTCAATTAGGATTAAAAAATGAACAAAACTAATTTAGAAAGGTTGATTTTATTGTCTCGAATTGATTCTCATCCTATATTAGGCGAGTTAGATATAAATAAAGAAGTAACTTTAATGATTGATGGTGAAGTTTGTAAGGCTTATGAAGGTGATATGATTGCTTCGGCTATGTATGCTAATGGTAAAAGAGTTTTTAGATATACAAAGAAATTTCATAAGCCAAGAGGACTCTTTTGTGCTATTGGAAAATGTACAGATTGTATTATGACAGTAAATGGGGTTCCAAATATAAGAACTTGCATCACACCAGTAGAAGACGGTATGATTATTGAAACCCAAGAAGGGTTAGGACAATGGGAAAGAAGTGAAGGTTTATGATCCATAAAGAAATTGTAATTGTTGGTGGTGGTCCAGCAGGATTGTCAGCTGGAATAGAAGCTGCAAAGTATGGGGCAGAAGTATTAATCATAGATGAAAATCACCTTGTAGGTGGTCAACTTTTTAAGCAAATTCATAAGTTTTTTGGTTCTAGAGAACATAAAGCGGGTATGAGAGGGTTTAGCATTGGTAGAGACTTATTAGAAGAGATTAATAAAAGTGAAAATATTGAGCTATGGCTTAATTCAGAAGTCATTGGTATTAACAAAGAAAAAGAACTTTTAGTTGTTCCAAAAGATCAAGGGGTTGTAGAAATTAAAGCCGAAAAAATTATACTAGCAACAGGAGCAATTGAAAAATCCATTTATTTTCCAGGGTGGGATTTGCCAGGGGTTATGGGGGCAGGGGCAGCTCAAACAATGATGAATGTTCATAGAATCCTACCAGGGAAAAAAGTCTTAATGATTGGATCAGGAAATGTAGGCGTTATTATATCCTATCAAATGATTCAAGGGGGCGCAGAAGTTGTTGGTATTCTAGAGGCCTCTTCTACATTAGGGGGATATGGGGTCCATACAGCTAAGGTGACTAGGGCTGGCGTACCTTTTTACAGACCCTATACCATTAAAAGGGCCATAGGAGAGGACTGTGTAGAAGGGGCAGAAATTGTACAAATAGACAGTCAATGGCAACCCGTTGAAGGGACAGAAGTTATTCTAGAAGTTGATTTAATATGTATGGCAACGGGTTTTAATCCTTTAACAGAGTTGGCTTGGATGAGTGGGTGCCAATTTACTTATATTCCAGAGTTAGGGGGACAAGTGCCAACGCATAATGATCGACTGGAAACAACTGTTAAGGGCATTTACATAGCAGGAGATATAAGTGGCATAGAAGAAGCAAGTACTGCAATGGAAGAGGGGAAACTTGCAGGGGTACACGCCGCCCATTCATTAGGGTATCTATCAAAAGAAAAAGAGAAAGTAGAAAGAAATAAAATATGGGAAAGACTTAATGACCTAAGAAGTGGTCCTATGGATATAAAAAGAAAAAATGGAAAAGAATTAATGTTTCTAAAGTATAATGAGGGGTGTATAAATGATTGATGATTCTAACCTTAAAACGAAAGGATTTCCTACATTAGAAGAGCTTAAAAGATTAGGCACTTACCCTTCTGATGAAGCATTTATGAAGGGGCCAATTGCAGTGATAGAGTGTATTGAAGAAATTCCATGTAATCCTTGTGAAGAAACCTGCATAAAAGGTGCTATAAAAATAGGTAAGCCAATAACAAATTTGCCAAGGCTTAATACAACAAAGTGTTCAGGATGTAGTTTTTGTATCTCTAGCTGTCCAGGGTTGGCTATTTATATCAAAGATTATACTTATTCTGAAAAGGAGGCTCTTATAATATTTCCATATGAGTTTTTACCATTGCCAAAAGTTAATGAAGAGGTAATAGCAGTGGATAGAGAAGGTCAGTCGATATGTAAAGGAAGCGTTATAAAAGTTAATAATAACAAGGCCAATGATAACACGGTTCTTATATCAATGGTTTATTCAAAAGAATATTTCCATGATATTGTCGCTATGAAAAGGTTATAAACGGTAAAAGGCTATAGTATTGTGAAGAGAATACTATAGCCTTAATTTATTTAAATTTTATTTTATGCAGAAGCTTTTGTAGGGTTGCTTAAATCTTGTGTAGACGTCTTTTCATTAGTATAACCGAAATATACGAATAGAAGAGCCATTAAAGCATAACCAACAACAAATTTATAATCAAACATCCAAGCAATTTCAGGTGCATGCATAAGTCCTATTGCAGATAAACCAGCACCTACAAGAGCAGCAATAGTTGCTTTTTTATACTGATTGTCAATAATAAATACCAACATAGTACCCCATACCAATCCTGTAAACATAGCACCGTGACCTAAAGGAATTATTCCAGATGAAAGAACTTCAGATGGGGCACGGAATCTTGTCATTAAGTAATTACTAAAATATGGGAACATAGCAATAACAACTGCTGGATAATGTTTCTGTTCTACAGATCTAAACGTTTGAGAAACCATTGAAATACCAACAAAAACTAGAATTGGCGCAATAACTGGTACTGGAATAATAGCTGATATTGCTGCTATAACACCAAATACAGAAGCCAACAAGAATACAATACCATTTATAATGGAATAACCTCTACCTGCATTCATCCATTTTGCACCTGTTGAAGCAATGTAAACAGTTGTAGGGAAAACCCCTCCAAACACTGAACCAATCATAGTTCCTACACCATCAGCTAATTGAGCTTCACCAACATTGTAATCGTCTCCAGCTGCTGCCATAGATTCAACATTATTCATAGTTTCAATAAAGTTATAAATAGAGATAGGTAATAAAATTGCTAATAAATGAAGCATATCTCTAAATAATAATGACATACCTTGGAATACACCAAAAGTAGGTAATACTGGGTAAAAACCTAAATTAGACAACCCATCAGAAATGGAACTTACCTCAGCATCACCTAAAATATAAGCCAATGCTGTACCAATAATAATTGCAAATAATGATGCTGGAATTTTAAATGGCATTTTTTTCTTACCAACTAGTCCAATAAGAATAATACCTAGAACAACCATACCTGGCATAGGCATTTCGTAAGTTTTAAAGAATAATTCAGCACCAATGAAAGCAAAGGCAACCCCTGCTAATGAACCAAGCATAGCAGCTCTTGGTAAGATTTTACGCATAAAGTTACCAGCCACACTACCTAAACTTTCAATTAAACCACCTAAAAAACAAGCAGCCAGACCAATTTTCCAAGCCAATTCAGGATCTCCTGTATGTACTAAGGCAGGTCCTAAAACACCAAATAAATAAATGAACATAACTGGTGTACTAATACCATAAGAAAGAGCAGTAACATCTGTACGATTTTCTTTTTCTGCTAATTTTCTAGCCATACGGGCATAATACAGATTACCAAATAATACGGCTACTGCTGCACCAGGAATAACTTTACCAAATACGATACTGGTTGGGAATCCCATTGAAAGCATAAGAACGGCAATTAATACAAAGTTAGCTAGATTGTTTTGAAATAATGCAAAAAAACCATCAATATCTTCTTTTTTAAACCATGGATAATTTACTTTTTCCATTTTTTGTATCTCCTTTTTATATTAATTTTTAGTTTTCAAAGATTACTTGTCCATTTTCCATTGCTTTAACTCTTGCAAGAGAATCAACTCTTATGCCATCTTGACGTAACAATTGACCACCTTTTTGAAATGTTTTTTCAATAACAATGCCAATGCCTTCAAGGGTTGCACCTGCTTGGTCAATGATGTCTTTTAATCCTAAAGCTGCTTTACCATTGGCTAAAAAATCATCTATTACAAGTATTTTATCATTTTCTTGAATGTATCTTTTAGAGACTCTTATTATGTAACTTTTTTGTTTTGTAAAAGAGTATACTTCACTTTCGTATGTTTCTTGATCTAAATTACGAGATTCTGTTTTTTTTGCAAATACAACTGGCACATTAAAATACTGAGCTGCTATACAAGCAATGCCTATACCTGAAGCTTCTATTGTAAGAATTTTTGTAATACCCTTATCTGCGTACAACCTTTTAAATTCTTTACCAATTTCATTAAAGAGTTCAACATCTATTTGATGATTTAAAAAACTGTCCACCTTTAATATATCTGTACCTTCAACTCTGCCATCTTTTATTATGCGTTCTTCTAATAATTTCATTGGATCTCCTCTCAATAACTTAAAATAAAAAAACTCCCATATTGGGAGTTAATGAGTAGTGTTTTTAGGTAAATTAAATAATGTCATAAATCATTATTTTGGTACCCAAAAAACTATATTAACACCCGTAGTCGAATCTTTTACGGTGATTCGGTAGAAACGCTTAGACCATATCTCTAAAATTATACGAGTAAATTTTTATTAAGTTTTGCTAATATATGTCGATAATTGTAACTCATATACTTATAAAAATCAAGAACTTTTTATGGTATTTTATTAAAAAATATATCCAATTTTAATTTGACTTAGTTCACCATTGTAAAAGGGGTATGCCCTATTAATAGAAAAACTGACGGACATGGATTTTAATGTTATAATAACTATAAATTAGTAGAATAATAAGCCATAAAAATAGTTCAATTAAAAACAGGAAAAAACATATAGAGAAAGTGTGGAAAAGATGAAAAAAAACAGTTTTCAAGAGTATAATTTAAGTGATGAAATATTAAAATCCATTGATATATTAAATTTTAAAGACCCTACTAAAGTTCAAGAAGAAGTAATACCAACAATATTAGAGAAAAAGGATATTGTAGTCAAATCCCATACAGGAAGTGGCAAGACAGCAGCATTTGCCATTCCTATATGTGAATTAATAGACTGGGAAGAAAACAAACCACAAGGGTTAGTGATTGCCCCAACAAGAGAGTTGGCAGAACAGATCAAAGAAGATGTATTTAACATTGGTAGATTTAAGAGAATTAAGGTCAATGCCATTTATGGAAAATCACCTTTTCATATACAAGAAAAAGCCTTAAAGCAAAAAACACATGTTGTAGTAGGCACGCCAGGACGTATTATTGACCACATAGAAAGAGGCACCATTGATTTATCTCAGATAAAATATCTTGTAATAGATGAAGCAGATAAAATGCTTGAAATGGGTTTTGTTGAGCAGTTAGAGACCATTATTAATCATCTATCAAAAGAACGTGTTACAATGTTACTATCAGCCACAATGCCAAAGGAAATTGAGGTCTTATGTAATAATTACTTAAATAACCCAATTTATACAGAAGTAGAAGATGTGAATCCTTCTGTAGATAGAATTGTTCAAGAAGTATATGAAATAAATCAAGATGAAAAGCTTCAAAGGTTAAAAGACATTATCATCATAGAAAATCCAGACAGTTGTATTGTATTTTGTAATATGAAAATAGATGTAGATGAAGTTCATAATGGCTTAAAAAAAGGGCATTATACTTGTGAAAAAATACATGGTGGAATGGAGCAACAAGATCGAATAAGAGTTATGAATGACTTTAGACAAGGCTATTTTAGATATTTAATTGCTACAGATGTAGCAGCTAGAGGCATAGATATAGATAGTATTTCATTGGTCATTAACTATGATATACCGAGAGATAAAGAGAATTATATTCATAGAATAGGAAGAACAGGGCGTATAAATAAAGAAGGAAAAGCCATTACCTTTGTAACAGAAAGAGAAAAAAGATACTTAAATGATATAGAGGCCTACATGGGGAAAAAGCTTATTAAAAAAGAAATACCTGATAGTGAAACAGTGAATGAGTATATGGAGGCATTTGAAGAAAAGATCAGTAAAAGGCCACAAGTGAAAGAATTAAAAGGTAAAGCCTTAAACAAAGAAATTACCAAGATTCACATTAATGCAGGTAAGAAAACAAAAATGAGACCCGTTGATATCGTTGGAACCATTTCCAATATCGATGGTGTAACGGCTGAAGATATAGGGATAATTAATATAGAAGATCGATCAACTTTTGTAGAAATATTAAACAATAAAGGTGAATTGGTTTACGATGCCCTGCAAGACAAACCAATAAAAGGAAGACTTAGAACAGTAAGTAAAAAGATTAGGCGTTAGGAGGTTAGGGTTATGAAAATTGTTGTATACAGCTATAGACCTGACGAAGAAGAAAACTTTAATAGATTTAGTAAAAAGTATGGCTCTGAATTGATTCTTTGTAAAGAGCCACCAAGTTTAGACAATGCCCACTTGGCCAAGGGATGCGAATGTATTAGTATCGTTACAACGAAAGTTGACGAAGCCCTATTAAATAAATTCAAAGAAATAGGTGTTAAGTTTATATCCACTAGAACCATTGGGTATGACCATATTGACATTATAAGTGCAGAGAAATTAGGCATTGAAGTAGGCAATATCACTTATTCTCCTAGCAGTGTCTCAGAGTATACCATTATGTTAATTCTTATGTCTATTCGTAAAGTCAACAATATTATTGAAAGAAGTAACATTCAAGACTTTACCATAAAAGGACTAAAAGGAAGGGAGTTGCATAACTTAAGGGTTGGTGTTATTGGAGCAGGAAGAATAGGTGAGCAAGTCATAAGGAATTTAAGTGGATTTGGTTGTGAAATCTTAGTTTATGACCATAATGAAAATGGAGATATTAAAAAATATGCTGAATATGTATCTCTGGATACACTGTATAAGGAAAGTGACATTATAACTCTTCATATCCCTGCTAATGAGGATAACCATCATATGATTAATAAAAGGTCTATATCAAGTATGAAAGATGGTGTTATCATCATTAACACTTCAAGAGGGACATTAGTCAAAACCAGTGATTTGATAGATGGTATTGAAGGAAAGAAAGTGGGAGGGGCAGCATTAGATGTCATCGAAAATGAGGCGCCTATTTTCTTTAAAGACAAAAAGTGTGAGGTTATAAATCATAGAGAATATGCTTTGTTAAAATCCTATCCTAATGTTATACTCACACCCCATACAGCATTTTATACAGACCAAGCAGTTAGTGATATGGTTGAGAACTCTATTAAGAGTTGTGTTGAATATATGAAGAAAATATAAGATTTAAATAAATTAATTGATAAAGCAAAGAGGTAATAAATATGGATGGCACAAAAAGAAGTAACATAAATATTGGTGATAAAGTAATGGTTGTACAAAAACAAGATCAAAGTAGTGGTAAGCTAACAGAAGGTGTGGTTATGAAAATACTTACAAACTCACCAAATCACCACCATGGCATCAAAGTTATGTTAGAAAATGGAATCGTTGGTAGGGTAAAAGAAATACCACCTAAGTAAGAAAAAGAGAAAGGCTTTTAAGGTTACCTTAAGAGCCTTTCTCTATGTTGATTAAAAGTCGTCTGTAACAGCACCTCTTGATGCAGAGGTTACTTGTTTTGCATATTTACCAAGAACACCTCTTGTATAACGAAGAGGTGGTGCAGTCCATTTTTTTCTTCTAGCTTCTAGTTCTTCTTCAGATACATTAACGGACAGTTCTTGGGTTTCGCTATCAATGGTAATAAGATCCCCTTCTTCTAATAAAGCAATGGGTCCACCAACTTGAGCCTCAGGAGAAATATGACCTACAACAAAACCATGAGTACCTCCAGAAAAACGACCGTCGGTAATAAGAGAAACTTTTCCGCCTAAATCTTTTCCAATAACAATGGCACTAATAGAAAGCATCTCAGGCATACCAGGGCCACCCTTTGGACCAACATAACGAATAACTATAACATCTCCGGCGTTTATCTTATCTTGTAAAAGGGCTTCCGTCGCTTCTTCTTCAGAATTAAACACTCTTGCAGGGCCGGTCATTTTTTTAATCTGAAGGCCTGACATCTTACAAACAGAACCTTCAGGGGCCAAATTCCCTTTAAGAACATATAAAGGGCCTGTTGGTTTTAATGGATTGGTAAGGGGTGTAATAATCTTTTGATCCTCTGAAAGAGGAGGAAAATCTAAAAGATTCTCGGCAAGTGTTTTGCCAGTAATGGTCATACAGTCCCCATGTAGTAAGCCGTGTTTTAGAAGTAATTTCATAACACCAGGCACACCACCCACATTACTAAGATCTTGCATAACATATTTACCACTAGGTTTCAAATCAGCTATATGTGGTACTTTTCCTCTGATCCTTTCAAAATCATCTAAAGTTAAATCAACCCCCACAGAATGAGCAATAGCGATTAAATGTAAAAATGAATTTGTAGAACCACCAAGAGCCATAGTTAGGGTAATGGCATTCTCAAAAGCCCTTTTAGTCATAATATCTCTAGGATAAATTTCTTTTCTCAAAAGATTCACAACAGCCTTACCAGCTGCTTCACATTCTGCTAATTTAATCTTAGCAATAGCAGGATTAGAGGAATTCCCTGGTATGGACATTCCCATAGCCTCGATTGCAGCAGCCATTGTATTAGCCGTATACATACCACCACAAGACCCTGGACCAGGACAAGCTTTACACTCTATATCATGTAACCTTTCCCCATCGATCTGACCTTTATTAAATTGACCAACGGCCTCAAAAGCAGAAACAATATCAATATCCTTATCATCAAGTTTACCCGGCTGAATGGTTCCACCATAAACAAAAACAGCAGGCAAATTCATCCGCCCAATGGCAATCATACACCCAGGCATATTCTTATCACACCCACCAATGGCAACGATACCATCAAAGCGTTCAGCACCCATAACTGTCTCAATAGAATCAGCAATCACCTCACGACTAGGAAGAGAAAAACGCATACCCTCGTGCCCCATAGCAATTCCATCAGAAACTGTAATGGTATTAAAAATAAGAGGCGCACCCCCACCATCACGAGCCCCATCCTTTGCTGCAACAGCCAACTTATCAATATGCATATTACAAGGGGTCACCTGACTCCAAGTACTAGCAATCCCAATCATAGGCTTCTTAAAATCCTCATCCGTAAACCCAACAGCACGAAGCATAGCTCGATTAGGCGACCGATTCTCACCTTCACTAATAACAATACTACGAATCCTCAAATCCTTATCACTCATAACAAAATCCTTTCATGAAAAATATTAAGCTAATCCCTTAGCACTTATATCATTTTATTAAATAATTTTACCAATTAGTAGCATTTTATTCAAGAAGGGGAGAGAGAGGCAAAATTAGGTTTATAGAAGAAGTGTTAAACCTCTAAAGGTCTTTAAGGCTTAGAGGTTTAAAATAGAACTTAAAGATACAAAAGGTTAAAAGTGTTAAAGGATAAAAGGTTTTAAAGGTTTTAAAATAATGGAAACTAAAGCAAAGGGATTTTTGACATATATGAGTGTAATAGCGGAGCCAAGGATGGCGTAGCAAAACCCTAACAACCAAGGATGGTTGTGGGTTTTTGAAACTCATATATGTCAAAAATCCCAAAACGGACAAAAATAAAAACCAAATAATAAAAAAATCAAAAAAAGCACCCCTGTCACAACAACAGGAGCACTTAATAATAACCTAGTTAAATAATCTGATGTTTCTTCTCATATTCACTAATCTTACCCTCATGAACCAACGTAAGCCCAATATTATCCAACCCATTCAAAAGCTTATGTCTATAAAATTCATTAACCTCAAACCCAAATTCCAACCCAAGATTATCCTTAACAGTCAAATCCTCAAGATCAACCTCTAAGGCATACCCTTCATTATCATAAGCCCTAGCAAACAACTCATCCATTTGCTCACTAGAAAGGGTAATAGGAAGAATCCCATTATTAAAACAATTATTATAAAAAATATCTGCAAAACTAGGTGCAATAATCACTCTAAAACCATAGTCCTCTAATGCCCAAGGGGCATGCTCTCTAGAAGAACCACAACCAAAATTTGCTCTAGCTAGTAAAACAGAAGCATCCTTATAACGATCTGTATTAAGCATAAAATCCTTAATAACATTACCAGCTTCATCATATCTAAATTCATAAAACAAGAATTGTCCAAAACCACTTCTTTCAATTCTTTTTAAAAACTGTTTTGGAATTATTGCATCCGTATCTATATTCGTTCGATCTAAAGGAGCAACAAGGCCTGTATGTTTAACAAAAGCATTCATATATTCCTACCTCCTTATTGTTTACTATCTAAATCATCAAGATTTCTTACATCTACAAAATGACCAGCAATTGCAGCGGCAGCAGCCATAGCAGGAGAAACAAGATGTGTTCTACCACCACGTCCTTGACGCCCTTCAAAATTTCTATTCGAAGTTGAAGCACATCTTTGACCAGGTTGTAGGATATCTGGATTCATTGCAAGACACATACTACATCCAGATTCTCTCCACTCAAAACCTGCTTCTTCAAAAATCTTATGAAGACCTTCAGCTTCAGCTTGTAGTTTTACTTTTTGTGAACCAGGTACTACAATTGCAGTTACATTAGTAGCAATAGTTCTCCCTTTAGCAACTGCAGCAGCAGCTCGTAAATCTTGAATTCTTCCATTTGTACAAGAACCAATAAACACATAATCGATGTTAATCTCTTTCATTGGTGTTTTTGGAGTAAGCCCCATATATTCTAAAGCTTTTTCACAAGAATTTCGATCATCTTTATCTAGAAAATCTTCTGGAGAAGGAACGAAACCATTAATGCCAGATCCCATTCCTGGGCTAGTGCCCCAAGTTACTTGAGGCTCAAGTGTATTTAAATCAAAGTCTAAAGTGGTATCATAAACAGCATCTTTATCTGTATAAAGCTGACTCCAATCTTTAACAGCTGCATCAAAATATGCGCCTTTAGGGGCATGTTCCCTACCTTTTAAGTAATTAAATGTTGTTTCATCTGGCGCTATTAAACCAGCTCTTGCACCAGCTTCAATAGCCATATTACAAATAGTCATTCTTTCTTCCATTGTTAAATTCTTTATGGTTTCACCAGTAAATTCAATAACATATCCAGTTGCAAAATCAGTACCATATTGACTGATTATCCCAAGAATAATATCTTTAGCGGTAACACCGTATCCCAAAGAACCTTTAACAGCAACATTCATTGTTTTAGATTTTCTTTGTGGAAGACATTGAGTTGCTAAAACATGTTCTACTTCACTAGTACCGATACCAAAAGCTAATGCACCAAAAGCACCGTGAGTAGCTGTATGACTATCGCCACATACAATGGTCTTTCCTGGTAAAGTTAAACCTAATTCTGGACCAATAACATGTACAATACCTTGATTTTCACTATTTAGATCAAATAAAGTAATGCCAAAGTCTTTACAGTTTTGTGATAAAGTATCCATTTGTTGCTTAGAAATAGGATCTGTTACATTATATCTATCTTTTGTAGGTACATTATGGTCCATT
Source organism: Natranaerovirga pectinivora (assembly GCF_004342165.1). Classification (NCBI taxonomy): domain Bacteria; kingdom Bacillati; phylum Bacillota; class Clostridia; order Lachnospirales; family Natranaerovirgaceae; genus Natranaerovirga; species Natranaerovirga pectinivora. Next base: position 151,100 of record NZ_SMAL01000002.1, read on the forward strand.
GTAGCAAAAGACAACTCTGGTCTTCGAACTTGTCGATTGGCTAATCTTAAACCTTCGAAAGCTTGGGGAGAAGTTACTTCATGTAATAAATGAAGATCGATGTAGATAATGCTTTGGCCTTCACCCTCAGAATGAACCAAATGTTTATCCCAAATTTTTTCATATAGCGTTTTACCTGCCATGTTAAGTCACCTTCCTTTAATATTAGATACAGTCAAAAGGTCAATCCATACCGAAATTTTGAAATAGGTATTCTATGAATTATACCAAATAAACTTCAGATTGTTAAGAGTTTTTCTTAATAAAGAATTATTGTCATTTCAAGATAAAAATGGTAGTATAATATTATTAACAATTATTGCTAAAATAATAATAAACCAACACTAATTCACATAATTATAAGAAGTTGAAGAAATAATAAAAAGATATATTTATTTACTGATTAGACTTTGACTAATATCTATATAAGAAATTATATTAAAAGGTGGAGAATCTTATGAAAATGATTGGGGCAGAAATTACCATAAAATTATTAGAGAATTGTGGCGTAAACACAATTATCGGTATGCCAGGAGGAGCCAACCTTCCTTTATATAACGCTTTATACAAGAGTAATATTAATCATATACTTGCAAGACATGAACAAGGCGCTGCTTTTATTGCCCAGGGGATATCTAGAGTTACTGGAAAAGCTGCAGTATGCTTTGCCACATCAGGTCCAGGGGCAACGAATTTAATAACAGCATTAGCAGATGCGAAATTAGATTCGATCCCTTTAGTAGCAATAACAGGGCAAGTGCCATACAATTTGATTGGAACAGACGCATTTCAAGAAGTAGATACTTATGGTCTCTCAATACCAGTGACAAAACATAATTTTTTGATCCGATCAATTGAAGAGTTATTTGAAGTCATACCATTAGCCTTTGAAATAGCTGAAACTGGTCGTCCAGGGCCAGTTCTTGTAGATATACCTAAGAACATTCAAAATGAATTGTTTGAGTTCCAGGAATTCCCCAAAAACCACTTAGATAAGAAAAAAGAAGAATATTACTTTCCTTCAGATACCATAAAAGAAGCTGCTGATTTAATTGATAAGGCTACGCGCCCTGTATTATATATGGGTGGTGGGATTATTCATTCAGATGCCCATAAAGAAGTATTAGAATTTGTTAGAAAAGGGTCTATACCAACAGCATCTACCTTAATGGGATTAGGTGTAATACCTACAAATGAACCTCTTTACTTGGGGATGTTAGGGATGCATGGTGCTCGCTATACCAACTTAGTTTTGCATGAATCGGATTTGGTTCTTGCTTTTGGGGTACGATTTGATGACAGAGCTGTAGGTAATATAACCAAATTTTGTCCAAATGCAAAAATCATTCATATTGACATAGATCAATCAGAAATTAATAAAATTAGAAAAGCAGATGTTTCAATTATAGGCAATTTAAAAGATGTATTACCTGAGCTAACGAAGGCAATCACTAAAAAAACCAGAGAAGATTGGCTTGAACAAGTTGAAGAAATTAAAAAAAGACATCCTTTTGTACTTCCTAAAGAAAAAGAGCATCTTCATCCTTTGAATATTATTCAGTACATCGGAAAGATTCTTCATGAGGATGCAATTATTACAACAGATGTAGGTCAACATCAAATGTGGGCAGCCCAAGTGTTCCCTTTCAAAAAACCACGAACATTTCTTACATCTGGAGGACTTGGTACAATGGGATTTGGACTCCCAGCAGCTATAGGTGCTGCACTGGCAAAACAAGATAATCAAGTCATATGTTTTAGTGGGGATGGATCTATTTTAATTAATATTCAAGAGTTAGCAACATTAGCGGATTTGAATTTAAATGTTAAGATCTTCATATTAAATAATGGTCATTTAGGATTGGTGAGACAACAACAACAAATGTTTTTCGAAGAAAACTACATGGCTGCAAAGTTTGCAACAAACCCTGATTATGCATTAATAGCAAAAGGATTTGGCATCAACTCTTGTAACTTATCAAAAGAAGAGGACCCAATAAAAGCATTAGAAAAAGTAATTAATAGTTCTGGGCCATGGCTAGTAGATATCCCTATCAAATCAGATGAAAATGTACTTCCAATAGTACCAGTTGGAAAAGGAAATACAGAGATGGTTGGAGGGGAAGCAGATGAATAATTATGTTGTAATAGGTTTGTTGGTAAAAAACCATCCAGGTGTAATGTCTCATATTACTGGACTTTTTGCTAGAAGATCATTTAATGTTGAAGGGATTCTATGCGGAAGAGTAGAGGAAAATGAAAAGAAAAGTCATATTTATTTATTGGTAAAAAACGATGACTTTTTAGAGCAAATCGTAAAACAGTTAAATAAGCTTTATGATGTAGATGAAGTAAAAGTCTATGAAGATGCAGATTATCAAATATTTAAAAATCTAAATAGATTTTTTGAATAGAAATCTGCAAGATGGAAGAAAAATTCTTGCAAAAAGCATAAAAACATATTGAAATTTATATTAAGTCATGTTATAATTCTGTGAATACAGTAAAAAGGGTGATAAAATGACTAAGGGTCAAGCTGAAGCTAAAATTAGCGAAGCAATAAGTAAATTTGAAATTGAATTTATGGGTAGAGGACCCAAGCAAATAAAAACACTCATTATACAAGATTTAATTATTATTAGACTCCAGGGTTTCCTAAGTCAATCGGAACATAAATTGGCAGAGAGCAATCAAGGTGTAGAATTAATTAAAAAAATGAGAGTAACTCTTTTTGAAAGTGCAAGAGATTATTTAGAATCCATCATTAAAGAAATAATAGATATGAATATTGTAAGTGTGCATTCAGATATAAGCACAAAAACAGGTGAGAAAATAATCGTATTAACCATGGAAGAGCATCTAGAAAATAAATTCTAATTTCATATAGGAAGACAAAACGAAGAGTAAAAGCTAAGCGTAGAGTAATCCAATATCTAATTAACCTGAAAATAGGTTTAGTTGATATTGGATTTTTTCGTGTAATATGGTTAAAATATTTAGAATTAGTAAAAGGACAATACCAATAAAATGGTTTTATATATATTTAAATAAAAAATGGAGGGTAAAAAAATGAGAAAATTTCCAAGTTCGATGGTAACTCAGCATCCTGATAATGCTGATAAATATATACCAATACAGCAAGAACCAGAAGAAGCAATACAGGGACTAATAACACAAAATGATGGTGGATTAGGGATTGAAGAAATCATGATTGATTTTGAAGGGAAACTGACGCCATACCATCAAACATCACAAATAACTTTAGGATTAATTAACAAAGGTATAATACCAGGAAAAGACGTGTGTATAACACCAAGAATTCCAAATGCAAAGAAAGAACCTGTTTTTAGACAGTTAATGAGTATTATGTCATTAATAGAAACAAATGTATTAGCCTATAAACATACTTCTGTACAACCTATTGTAGAAACCATTGTACCAATGGTTGAAACAGGGGAAGAAATTGTTCAACTTCAAGAAAGAATTAATTCGGTTATAGAATTAGGTAACAAAAACTATGATATAAAATTCCCGCTAAACAGTATCAAAGTAATACCACTTATTGAAACTGTTCCAGCGCTAGTAAATGTAGAGGCTATTTTAGATGAGTATTTTAAAGGTAGTTTGGATCAAGGGCATAAAGTTGAAGATATGAGAATGATGTTTGCAAGATCTGACTCTGCTATGTCGTATGGAATGGTTTCAGCCGTTTTATCTCTTTTAATTGCTATAAAGAAAACCCATCAATGGGGTAGAAAGAACAATGTCAATGTGGGACCTATATTAGGATGTGGGTCACTACCTTTCAGAGGACATTTTACAAATGAAAATATTGAGAATATGTATAAAACATATTCAGGCATTAAAACATTTACAATTCAATCTGGGTTAAGATATGACCACGGTGAAGATAAAACAAAATTGGCAGTAAACAATTTAAAAGAAAATATATCCAAATCTGAGGAAAGAAATTTCACAGAAGAAGATATGTTATTAATGCAAGAGTTTATAGGCATCTTCACTAAATATTATATTGGTACATTTATCAAAGTAATTGAAACAATAGAAAAAATTGCTATATTTATGCCTAAAAACCGTGATAGACTAGCTGCAATAAAAACAGGATTAGATTATGTTAGAGAAGTTGCAGATATGAACGAAATTGCTAGTATGGTAAAAGACCCCCAACTAAAAGAAGAACTTCTTAATATTAATACAGATATACATTGTGCTGTTCCAAGAGCAATTTCATTCACTGCGTCTATGTATACAATGGGTATACCACCAGAATTTATAGGCGTTGGAAGAGGATTAAAAGAGCTAAAGGAAAAATTTGGTCAAGAAGGCATTGATAAACTTATAGAATTTTATCCTTCGTTGAAAAATGATTTAGTGTTTGCTTCACAGTATGTCAACATAAATGTGTCAAAAAGAGTTGTATCAGAGGAAGCTAGATTAGAGTATGAAGAAGATTATAACTTAGCTTGTGACATATTGAAGATTAATAATGAGATTGATGAAGACAATGATTTCTATCATACATTACTAAAATCTACTAGACCAATCATCTTACACTTAATTGGTAAAGACCAAGATATATTTAATGACATAGAAGAAGAAAAGAAAATTCTAAACGAATGGATAGTAAAAATGGGTAAAATTAGAGGTAGTTTAGGATAAAAGAAATCCCCTGAGAAAAGGGGATTTTTTTTAGTATAAATTATTTCTACTTGATATACATTTGTATAAAATGGTAAAATAATAGCAAGATAAAAAAATGGGGGTATGCATATGGAAAAAAGAAGTATAGGTGTATCAATTCTTCTATCAATTATTACTTGTGGGATCTATAATTTAATATGGATGTATTCAATGGCAGATGATTTGATAAAATTTACAGATGATGCTGATGGAGAAGGTGCGGGAGTAGAAATTTTATTAGGTATAGTAACTTGTGGTTTATACTTTTTTTACTGGTATTATAAAATGGGAAAAAGAATATACAAAGCCGAACTTAAAGCCAATAAACATGCAAGCGATGATTCAATCTTATATTTAATTTTAGCCATCTTTAGATTGGGTATTATTTCTAATGCTATTATTCAATCTAAAATTAATCAAATTTGAGAACTTTACCGAATCCGCTAAAGTTAGTACTCATCCTTGGTATTATTGGTGTAATAAGTATTGTTACAGGCTTTTTATTAAATATTAGCATTTGTATGTTTTATAACACGACTGGAATACCAAGCCCTAGCTGCGGTATGACAAGGGCTTTTATAAGTCTATTTAAAGGCAATATAGCAGATGCTTTTTGGTATCATCCTTTATTTGTATTACCATTATTATTACCTTTGTTGTATATAAAACCCATAAGAGATAATAAAAAATGTCTTAATACATTAATTGCAATAGGCATAATCGTACTATTGGTTACTTGGGTTATTAGGTTGGTTTTATTATTTCCTAATAGAGAACCTTTTTTATTTAACCCGAATGCATTAATCCCGAGAATATATGATTTTATATTTAACTAAAGTTAAGCGCTTACTTATGTAGGCGTTTTTTTCAATTCAAAAGCAAGCTAAACGCGCAAATAGGCACTAATAGTGATTAATACCTAAGGCAAAATGGTTGACATAATATAGAATTATTGTTAACATTTAAAAATAAGTTACTGATTGATAAATATAAATTTAAGGAGTTGTTTGTATGACAAAAGGGCTATATACTAACAAAAAAACAGTTGCTCTAATACTTGCCTTTGTAATGGTGTTTACTAGTGTATTCAGTTATAACATCTTTGCAAAACCCAATAATAAGGGGCCATCAGCACCGACTCATCTATTGGTAACTGGTGTAACAGACACATCCATTTCATTTACGTGGACGGCTCCCAATGATAGGCCGCCTGTAAGATCTTATGATATTTATGTTAACAATATATTTACAGATAATACAACATCTACTACATATACTTTAAATGGTTTAACATCAGAAACAACATATCATATTACTTTGAGAGCAATTGATTCATCAGGAAGCATATCTGCCCACAGTAATGTTTTATCAGTAAAAACAAAAGAAACTTCACAAGAACCAGAGCCAATAGTAGAAGGACCAGTAGTAGAAGAACCAGTAGTAGAAGAACCAGTAATAGAAGAACCGATAGTAGAAAACCCAACACCAGATAGTACAACACGTGTCGTTGGTTACTACGCCGCTTGGGCTGCCTATTCAGGGTTCACGCCAGATAAAATAGATGCAAGGAAACTGACCCATATTAATTATGCATTTGCTAACATTGGTAGTGACCTAAGAATTACAATGGGTTATCCTGACAGGGATCCATCAAATTTCGCTATGTTAAATGAATTAAAACAAGAAAATCCACATCTAAAAACCATCATTGCAGTAGGTGGATGGTCTTGGTCAGGGAGATTCTCTGATGCAGCACTAACTGAAACTTCAAGAAATATTTTTGCAGATAGTGTTGTAGATTTTATAGTTAAACACGGCTTTGACGGTGTGGATATTGACTGGGAATATCCAGTAAGTGGCGGATTATCTACTAATGTTAGAAGACCTGAAGACAAACAAAACTTTACTTTACTATTAAAAACATTACGTGAAAAACTAGATGCAAGAAGCGCAATGGATGGTAAAGACTATATCCTAACATTTGCAGGAGCAGCAGGCAGTTGGTATGTAAACAATACGGAATTACATAATATTCATCAATACGTTGATTTTGCAAACATAATGACTTATGATATCCACGGTACATGGGATAAATATACAGATTTTAATGCCCCTTTATACAACAATAAAGATGCCTCTCCACAATATAAATGGAGTGTGGATTCAAGTATTAATGCTTGGGTAAATGCAGGATTCCCTAAAGAAAAACTTGTAATGGGTGTTCCGTTTTATGGATATATCTATAACAATGTTCCTAATATAAATAATGGTTTATATCAAACCTATTCTAGCGGGTCATCTATTACTTACAGAAATGTTGAGGCAAATTATTTGAATAATCCCGACTTTACACGTTATTACCATGCTGAATCAATGGTGCCCTGGTTGTTTAATGGATCAACTTTTATCAGTTATGAAGATGAAGTATCTATAGGATTAAAAGCCAAATACATTCAACAACAAGGATTAGGTGGTGCAATGATTTGGGAATTAAGCCATGACCCAAATAGAGTATTGCTTAATGCTTTATACAACGGTTTGCATAAATAATAATTTTAAAATGCAATTGCTCTTTTTTAAAAGCAGTTGCATTTTTCCTTTATACCTTTGGTAAATACAAAAAAATGTGGTAAGATATTTATATAACTCAACTTATGCCTCTTACTAATTTTAGAGACACAAGTTTCGCTGAAAATGTAGTTTCCAAATCCAAACAAGTTTGTAGATTGCATTTTTCAATTTATTATACAAAGTTTTGAGGAGTTTTTTAGATATGGTAAAAGGACTTAAAGATGATAATAGAAGTAGAAACTACCTAATTATAGCAGAAAATTTTTATATAGAAGGACAACTAGAAAAAGCTCTTGTTTTTTATAAAAAGTCATTGGGTTTTATAAATGATGATATTGAGGAAAAAATAGACTTATTATTTAATATAGCTTTAATAAACGATGAATTAGAAAACAAAGATGAAGCCTTAAAAATTTACAATGAAATTATAGCATATAAACCTAAATATGCAGGTGCTTATTATGGAAAAGCAATTGTTTACGATGAATTAGGCAATAAAGATAAAGCATTAGAAAATTATTTTAAAGCTGTAGAGTATGATCCTGAATATGATAGAGCCTATTTTTATATTGCCAATATTTATGATGAGATAGAAGAAAAAAATAAAGCCATTGAATATTATAAAAAAGTTGTAAGAATAAAAGCAGATGATTATATTGCATTTAATAATATGGCTGCCATATACGAAGAATTAAAAGAATATGACATGGCTCTTGAAATGGTAAATGAAAGTATATCAATTCATTCTGGTTATTTTAGATCTTTGTTTAATAAAGGTGTAATACTAAAAGGGCTAAATAGAAGAGAAGAAGCTATTGAATATTATGATAAGTCTATAGAGGTGGACCCTAATTACCCTTTCTCTTATCTTAATAAATCTGTTATCTATATAGAAAGGAAAGACTACAAAAATGCCATAAAGACATTAAGTGTAGGTATAAAAAACAACCCGGAAACAGGTTTCTTATATTATAATAGGGCTTGCTCCTATGCAAAATTGGGTGAAAAAGAAATGGCCAAGAAAGATTTAGAAAAAGCCATTGAGTTAAACCCTTTATTTAAAGAAAGGTCAAAAATGGATCTTGATTTAGAAAATATATTATAAGTATATCACTACGTGATTTGTATTTTTTTCCCATATATAAATAAAACTTTGTGCAAATGTCACTTAAAATCAGTTCAAAAGAATGTAAATTTAGATAAGATAAAGTGATTCAAAAATAAGTTATCAATAATGCACAAGAAAACCCTAAACTGGCATCTTGGTTTAGGATGGAAAAAAGCGAGTATCTATTATATAATAATATTGTGCAATAAAAAAAGGAGGGTTTTAAATGAAAATAGCTTTAATAAATGAAAATAGCCAAGCAGCAAAAAATGAAATTATCTATACTACTTTACAAAAAGTTGTAGAGCCTATGGGTCATGAGGTCTTTAATTATGGTATGTATACAGCTGATGATGAAACTCAGTTAACATATGTAATGTGTGGTTTATTATCATCAATATTATTAGAAACAAAAGCAGCGGATTTTGTTGTTACAGGATGTGGTACTGGTGAAGGTGCTATGTTAGCAGCTAACGCATTCCCAGGAGTATTATGCGGACACATAGTAGATCCTGCTGATGCTTTCTTATTTGCTCAAATTAACGATGGTAACTCAGTATCATTACCTTTTGCAAAAGGATTTGGTTGGGGAGCTGAATTAAATCTTCAATACATTTTTGAGAAATTATTCCAAGGTGAAAAAGGTCAAGGATATCCAGTAGATAGAGTTGAGCCACAACAAAGAAATAAAAAAATCTTAGATGAAGTTAAGAAAGTAACACATGTTGACTTATTAACTATCTTAAAAAACATTGATCAAGAATTCTTAAAAACAGCCGTTAGTGGTGCTAAGTTTAAAGAATATTTCTTTGCTAATTGTGAAGAAAGTGAAATTACGGAGTATATAAAAAGTATTGTAGAATAGTTATAGGATAATATTTTTTTATGACAGTACATAGTACTTAAAAATAAATACAATTGATGATATATAAAGGCACTCTTTCTTAGAGTGCCTTTATACATGATAAGTAGTATTCGCAAACTTGCTTGCAAGGATTTGGAGATTAGACTTTTATTGAAACCTTGTGTCTGTAGCGTAGGGAAAGGCATGTTACAAGGTTAATAAGATTTTAGATTGAGTTTATCTTTCAAAACATAGTATAATTATATACAAGACTAAGATGGACTTAAAATATATTACCTTGGAGTGAAGCTATGAATATTATAGTACGAAAATATATGGATGAAGACTTGCCTTTTATGATAGAAATATGGAATGATATAGTAATTGAAGGAAATGCCTTTCCACAAATGGATGTAATAGATATAAAAACTGCTAGAGAAATTTTCCCATCTCAATCTTTTACAGGGGTAGCAGTTGAAGGGGATGAAATAGTTGGTCTGTATATATTACACCCAAATAATATTGGCAGATGTGGCCATATTGGTAATTCATCTTATGGCGTGAAAAAAGGTTGTCGAGGAAAAAATATTGGTGAAAAATTAGTGGTACATAGCTTAGCAAAAGCTAAAGAATTGGGATTTAAGATAATGCAATTTAATGCAGTAGTAAAAAATAATAAAGCTGCAATTTGCTTATATAAGAAACTAGGTTTTTCTAGGCTTGGAACAATACCTCAAGGGTTTTTGCTTAAAGATGGAAGTTATGAAGATATCATTTTATATTATAAAAATATTAAATAATGGGGAGTGAGTAGAATGGATAAAAGATTTTACGGAACAGAATTTGATATGGAAGAAATTAAAGTACCTTTATTTCCAAGTGATAGGTTTAATATTGAAGACTTTGGAGGAAAGGGAAATGGAAAGGACAGCAATACAGAAGCATTCAAACAAGCTATCGAAGCTTGTGAAAAAAATGGTGGTGGTACTGTAATTGTTCCAGAAGGAGAATGGTTTACTGGTCCAATTCACTTAAAAAGCAATGTGCATCTGCGCATAGAAAAAAATGCTATAATTAAGTTTAGTGATCAATTCGAAGAGTATTTACCTGTTGTGTTTACAAGATGGGAAGGTGTGGAGTGCTATAATTATTCCCCACTAATATACGCTAATGGGTGTGAAAACATTGCTATTACAGGCCAGGGATCTCTTGTGGGGAATGGGAAAAGATGGTGGAAATGGAAAAAGCTTCAAAAAAAAGCAGCTAAGAAACTTGTAGGAGCAGAATACAATAATATACCTGTAGAAGAAAGAATTTTTGGTACAAAAGAAGACGCACTCAGACCAGCATTTATACAACCTATAAACAGTAAGAATATCCTTATAGAAGGGATTACAGTTATTAATGGCCCTATGTGGACCATACATCCTGTTTACTGCGAAAATCTAATTATTAGAAAACTAAAGCTTGAAAGCAATGGGCCAAATACAGATGGCATAAATCCAGACTCCTGTAAAAATGTACTCATAGAAGAATGTTATTTTGAAACAGGGGATGATTGTATTGCTATTAATTCGGGGATGAATGAAGATGGCTGGAGAGTTAACAAACCATGTGAGAATATTGTTATAAGGAATTGTCATATGAATGAAGGTCATGGTGGTGTAGTGATTGGTAGTGGTATGTCAGGTGGCGTGCGTAATATTTATGCCCATCATTGTAAGTTCACAGGTGGTGAGAGAGGTATAAGACTTAAATCCATGCGTGGAAGAGGTGGATTTGTGGAGAATATATGGTTTGATCATATACATATAACCGATATGGAAGATGAAATGATTCAAATTAATATGTTTTATGGGTCAAGTACAGTTATTCCAAATACGGACACACCACCAGATTTTAAGAACATAAATATTAGTAATTTGACTGGCGAAAATGCTAAAATTGCTATAAGAGTTTATGGATTACCAGAAAATGCATTAGAGAATATAACATTACAAAATATAGATGTATCTGCAAAAAAAAGTATAGAGTGCCATAATGTAAAAGGTCTGACTATGTCCAATGTATTTATTAGAACAACAACAGAAGAAGAAGGTGTTTTATCGAAAGTTAGTCATATAAATATAACAGATAGTACCTTTTAACATTAGAAAATATAGTGAATAAATCATATGTATCCCTTGTATAAGTGTTATATAAGGGATTTTTAATACCATAATATATCAATATTTTTGGATGTAAATTAAGGGAAAAGGCTCTTCAAACTGTAAATAAAGCATAAATTGTGGTATTATAGACCAATGACGTGATAAAGGGTTAGGTTCATTGTGGTAAAGATAGGGAAGGCAACATAAAATTAAATTACACTAAAAATTAATACAGTAGAGAAAGGTGACGAGATGATTAAAAATAATAAAACAAAGGCAGTTGTGCTAATGTTAATATCTTCTCTGAGTTTTGCTTTTATGGGTGCTTTAGTAAAAGTTGTAACAGATATTCCAAGTTTTGAAAAAGCATTATTTAGAAATCTCATTAGTTTAATAGTAGTGATAATGGTACTGTATTATAGAAAAGAAAGTCCATGGGGTCAAAAAGAAAATAGAAGGTATTTAATTGGTAGAAGTATTTTTGGGACTATAGGTTTAGTAACTTACTTTTATAGTATAGATCATTTGTTACTTGCTGATGCTAGTATGTTCAATAGATTGAGTCCGTTTTTTGTCATTATTTTTGCGGCCATATTTTTAAAAGAAAAAATAAAGAGGTATCAAGTATTATCTGTAGTTGTGGCTTTTATAGGTGTGCTTTTAATTATCAAACCTGGTTTTAATTTTGGGAATTATTTTAATACTTTTATAGGGCTATTGTCAGGGGTTTCAGCTGGTGCAGCCTATATTTTTGTTAGTTATCTGGGCAAAAAAGAAAATGCTTTTATAGTTGTGTTTTATTTTTCTTTAATTTCTACAATCGTTACAGCTATTATGACCATTCCAATTTTTATAATGCCAACTTTACTTGAGTTTATATTACTTGTAGGGGCAGGTGTATTTGCATCAGTTGGGCAATTCACATTAACTTATGCATACAAATATGCCCCGGCAGGAGAAGTTTCTATATATGTTTATGCCAATATTATATTTGCAAGTATACTTGGATTGATTTTCTTCTCTGAAATGCCAGATGTTTTTAGTTTTGTAGGCTATTTGCTTATTATTTTAGCTGGTTATATCATATATAAATATGGAAGAACATTTGCGAATAAAGTAGCGGAAGAGGAAAACGTGGAAGAACTAAATAATGTTGAAAATAAGGTAGTGTAATAAAAAAAATTAATTATTAGAAAATTATTATTCAAGGCTGTTTCAGAAAAAACAAAGGGACTTCATATGAGAAGTCCCTTTGTTTTCTACGATAATAACATTCTATCATTTGCTAATGATTTATTTCTTTCCTTAGAGTAGAAAGCAAGTAATTTTTCTACTGTCATATTACTTCGCTCTTTTCCTTTTATATCTATAATAATTTCACCATCATCCATCATAATAGTACGATTACCTATCACTGGTTTATAGAAGTATTACAAGCTCCAAGAATTAAAACTGTTAAGAGAAATTAATAATCTGACAAATTTACTATGATATAAAACACACATAAATTTATAAAAGAGTTACTAGTAAATATTTAAAATACATACTTTTTAGTACCACAAAAGCATAAATATAATATAGTGATTAGTACATATACATTATAATCCATTATGGCATATATAGAGGGGGAAAAAAGGTGAACTCCTATGCAGGGATTTTTTTGTTCATTTTGTCTTTATTATTATTTGGGGTTATTGTTGGTGGTTTTGCTTTTTCCATTATTAAGACAAGAAATAAAAAGGTAAGGTATTTGATTGGTACACATATTGGTAAAAGAGCTATCCAACAAGACAGTATATCTATTCTTGAACCTTTGGATGGCAATAAAGTAGACTGTATTGCATTACTATCAGATGGAATGAGTAGATTAAATTACGGTGAATATGCAAGTAGATACGTTGTTTCTCAAATGAGTAAGAAACTATTAGAAATGAAAGATATCTGTAAAGATATAGAAGCATTAAAAAAAGAGGTTTATAGCATTTCATATAATCTTTTCCAAGAGTCATTACAAAAGGGGCCTATGGGAGCAACTTTGATTATTTGTTTAATAAAGAAAGGGTATCTATATTGGTTATCTGTAGGGGATAGCAGAATTTTTATGTTAAGAAATAATGAATTAATCCAATTAAATGAAACCCATGACTATTTTAATTTCCTTCTAGAAAAGGTTATGGCAGAAGAAACCACTAAAGCTGAAGCAGTTTTTGATGCTCAATGTCAAAATATAACCAGTTATATGGGACAAAAGGTACTAAATCAAATAGACTACAATTTACAGCCATATAAACTTAAAAAGTATGACAAATTATTTATTTGCACAGATGGGATTACCAAGAGTTTATCAAAAGAAGATATTAAATCGGTGTTAAATAATACTGAATCTAATAATGTTGTAGGAAGTATTATTGAGAAGGTTATCAATTATAACTTGCCTGATCAAGACAATATGTCAACTGTACTAATTGAATATTTGGGGGAATAAAGGGAGGAAATAATGAAAGTTGATTGGGCGTATTTAACCCATAGGGGAGATCGTGAAAAAAACCAGGATGCCTTTACATATTTAGAAGAAGAGGGGAGACATCTATTTGTATTAGCAGATGGGTTAGGAGGACATAAAAAGGGAGAAGAAGCATCTAGGTTTGTTTGTGATTTTATTCGTAAGAATATTAGCAAAATGGAAGACAATAAAATCGAGTCATTAGAAGCATTAACAAAATTAGCAAATAGAGCTTTAGTTGAGTATCAAATACAAATGGATCTAAGGGAGGACATTAAAACAACCATTTTAACCCTTCTTTTAACAGAGGAAGTATTTATGTATGTGAGTGTAGGGGATACAAGACTTTATCAGTTATCTAATAAACATATCGTCTTTCAATCCAAAGATCATAGTCTATGTCAACGGTTAGTAGATATAGATGAACTAGACTATAAGGATATAAGACATAATTCTGACAGAAATAAACTATATAGTGTTCTTGGGAATAAGGCAGAAATCACCTATATGAATAGTGGATATTTAAAAAAGATCCCTAGTGCTTTTTTATTATGTACAGATGGACTATGGGAACATGTAATAGAAGGAGAAATAGAAGTAGATTTGTTTAAATCACAAACCCCTAAGGAATGGTTGGATTTACTTGTTAAAAGAGCATTTTGTAATGCAACTTTATATATGGATAACATAACGGCAATTACAATTTTTATCAAAGATTAGATTATCTAGAAAAATGTTATGCGCCCTTTTAAGGAAACACGTGAAATAATTGTTTCCTTAAAAGGGCGCATTTATGATTTTCTAACTACTAATTCTAATAATAAGAGAAAAGACAATTTTGTCGAAATTCAAAAAATATAATTGAAAATTAAGGTATTTACGATTATAATTATTATATAATTGCTTTTGTTAGAAAATAATTAGTACTATAGTACTATAAGGTGATGCTTGATAATTTATATATACAGATAGTATGGGGGAGTCGGTATGAAACAAATGAAAAACAAAAGTAAAATAAAGCAAAGAATTATAAGTTTATTGATAATTGTAATTTCTTCTTTGGTTATAAGTGGTATTATTTATTATTCTGCATCAAGTAGATTATCTAATTATGTAGCATCTTCGTTGACAGAATTAGCTATACAAGGATCAGAAATTGTTTCTCGAGAAATCCGTACTAAGTTGAGTACTCTTGAAACCCTAGCAAAAGTTGAAGAAATAAAAAATCCCAATGTACCTATAAACGAAAAAGTAAGATTACTTAATGAATATTTTATAACAGATTCCTATTTAAGAATAAGTATTGCAGATACAGAAGGTTATTCTAGAACAACAGATGAGGCCTCTCTTTATATTGGAGACCGGGATTACTTTCAACATGCACTAAGAGGCGTATCATATGTATCGGAGACTATGATTAGTCGTGTTGATGGAAGTAATGTCATTACAATTGCAGTTCCTGTTTACTATCAAAATAAAATAGAATATGTCTTATATGGGACGTATGCCATTGAAGCATTAAGTCTTATTACAGATAGTATAAAAATTGGTGAAAATAGTGACACCATGATTTTGAATAAAGAAGGAACAATTCTTGCCCACAGAGAGAGAGAATATGTACACCAAGGCATAAATTATCTAAGTGTTTTTGGGGAAAATGAAAAAAGCAAAATGATAACACAGGCAATAGAAGAAGGAAGAGCTGGTGCAAAAAACTATCATTATGAGAAGAATAATCGGTTTATGGGGTATGCCCATATTCAAGACACACATTGGATATTAGTAATAACATCAGCTAAAAAAGATGTGTTCGGTAGCATCGGACAATTGTTATTAATTATTCTTGGTAGTATTATAAGTACATTACTTGTTTTAATTGTTTTAAATTACTATTTAAGATATTTAAAATCAAAGCTTAATAAACAACAGATCATTTCAAAAAATGCAATTGATACAGCCAGTTTACTTGTCATTGGTTTTGATTTGAATGGTAAAATTTATGAATTCAATCAGCACGCAGTTAATAAAACAGGCTATAGTAAAGATGAAGTCGTTGGTAAAAAAGGAATTTATGATATTGTTCAAGAAAATGAACAAATTAAAATTAGGAACATTTTAAACAAAGAAAAAGACCATTCTAAGTTTGAATTAGAAATAATTGGGAAGAATGGTCAAAGTATTTATGGGATATGGAGCCAAAATAGTTTAGAAGATTCAAGGGAAAAGATAGAACTTATTGGTATGGATATTTCTGAAATGATACTTGCCCAGAAAAACCTTCAAAATCAACATGAAGAGTTAACAGCAGTTTATGAAGAACTTGCAGCTTCTGAAGAGGAATTAAAAAGTCAGTTTGATCAACTTGCATTTCATAGAGATCAACTTAAAGATAGTGAAGAACGCTATGAATTGGTTGTAAAAGCTGCCCAAATAGGTATATGGGATTGGAATATTGAAGAAGGCTCTCACTATTACTCAGAGAATTGGTATGATATATGTGGAATAGGTAAGATGATTGATATTTGGTACCATTTAATTTTAGAAGAAGACTGTGAATATGTAACAAGCCTTATTGAGAGGCAGCTTACATACAAGAAAGAAGATTTTAATTGTGAGTTTCGTATTTTATTAGGAGAAAACAAGCGTTGGATACGTTTGTTTGGAAAAGTTATTTGGCATTGTAATGAACCGTATAGACTAGTGGCTGCATTTTTAGACATAACAGAACAAAAAGAGAGCGAAGAAAAAATTTCAAAACTTGCTTATTATGATCCTTTAACCAATTTGCCAAATAGAATAAACTTAATTCAACATTTTAGGGAGGTTGTTATTCAACAACGTAAAGCGGCGCTTATCTTTTTGGATTTGGATAATATTAAGTTGGTAAATGATACATTTGGCCATAATTTTGGAGATTTATTAATTATAGAAGTGTCCAAAAGATTAAATTCAGTTAAAGATTATAAATTTGTAGTTTCAAGATTAAGTGGGGATGAGTTCGTGATCCTATTATTAGACTCAGAAGAAAAATCAACAATTAATGATTACTGTACTTCATTATTAAGACTACTGAATAAAAGTTATCAAATCAATAATACAAAACTACATATTACAGGAAGTATGGGGATTGCAAGGTTTCCTGAAGATGGTCTAAGTTTTGAGGCGTTATTAAAGCATTCAGATTTAGCTATGTATAAAGCTAAAGAAAATGGTAGAAATCGCTTTGTATTTTATGAAAAGAAAATGAATGAAGAAGCAGTGCAGAAAATGACCATAAAGAATTATTTAGTAAATGCGTTGAAAAACAATGAGTTTGTTCTACACTATCAACCTCAGTATAGTATAGAAGAAGAGAATGAGATTACAGGCTTTGAAGCTCTAATTCGATGGAATAGTCCAGAATTAGGCTTTGTGTCGCCAGTGGAATTTATTTCCGTTGCGGAAGAAAATTATATGATTATTCCAATAGGGATATGGGTGTTAAAAGAGGCCTGTAATTTTATAAAAAAATACAATGCTTATATGGAAAAGGAACATATAATATCAGTTAATATTTCAATTTTACAATTGTTACAAGATGATTTTGTAGACATGCTGGGAGATGTTTTGGAAGAAGTAAATTTAAAACCCTCTTTACTAGAAATTGAGATTACCGAAACCATGTTGATAAAATCTTTTGATACCATAGTTGTGAAACTGGAACAGATAAAGGAAAAGGGAATTCACATTGCCTTAGATGATTTTGGGAAAGGATATTCTTCTTTAAGCTATTTAAGACAACTTCCAATTACAACATTAAAGATTGATAAATCCTTTATAGACAATATAGAAATAATGGATGATGTAGACAATCTTACAGAGTCTATTATTTACTTAGCTAAGAAAATGGGGTTAAATACTGTTGCAGAAGGTGTTGAAACGGAGAAACAATTAGAATATCTAAAAAGAAATCAGTGCCATAAAATACAAGGATATCTTTTTTCAAAGCCTCTTAAGGAAGAAGATGTTTATAAAGTGAGTGGTAAATTGAAGTGATAAAGAATAGTAGCTGATTGAATTAGACAATCAGCTACTATTCTTTTTTGTAGCTTTTTTCCATAGTTATATCTCTATATCCAAAGAGACCAACGATAATACAAGTAAGCCAACAGATAATGGCATAGGGCGCATAAACAAGGGGATTAATACTTAAAACTGAATAGACAAAAACACCACTGCTATTCCAAGGTATTAAAGGGGCTGTTAAGGTGCCACCACCTTCTAAGGCTCTTGTAAGATTTTTAAGTTTTAGACCTTGACCTTTATAACAATCCTCAAACATCTGACCAGGTAGAATAACAGCTAAATATTGATTGGCACTAAAGATATTTAATAATATAGAGGTCCCTAATGTAGTGGCTACTAAATTACCTGTGCTTTTAACAAATTTTGACATTTTTAATACTATGGACTCTAACATCTTACACTTATTCATAATGCCACCAAAAGCTAATGCTATAAGGGCTAATGAAACAACATTGTACATACTGGCCATACCACCTCTTGATAATAGGGCATCTATCTCTTCTTCACCAGTAGATATAGTAAATCCATCATATAATATATGGAAAAACTCATTTACACTTTGTCCTTGGATGGCAACTTGAATAAAACCACCTAATACAACACCAACAATTAAACTCGGTATAGCAGGGATTTTAAAAAGAATAAGACCAATAACTGCAGTAGGTGGAAGTAATAGCCAAGGGGATAAGGTGAAATTATCTCTAATGATGGTTTGATAGTTTGCGATAAAGTCAGTATCGATACTTCCTTCAGTAAGAAAAATCCCTAAAAGGGTATACAATATAAGGGCGATTATAAAACTAGGAACTGTGCTATATAGCATGTGTTTTATATGAACATAAAGGTCCACATCTAATACGGAAGGAGTTAGGTTAGTAGAATCTGACATTGGAGATAGCTTGTCACCAAAGAATGCACCAGAGACAACTGTTCCTGCAATAGCTGGGGCTGGAATGCCTAAACCTTGTCCAACGCCAATGGCTGCCACTCCAATCGTTCCTACTGTCGTCCAAGAGCTGCCTGTAATAACAGACATAATGCTACATAAAATAAGTATTGAGGGTAAAAACCAGTTGGGCAATAAGATATTAAAACCATAATAAATAAGTGCTGGGACAATACCACTAGCAATCCATACGCCAATGATCATACCGATAATAAGGAGTATTATTAATGAAGGGATTGCTCTATGTATGCTTTCTGTAAAGCCGGATTGAATGGTATCCCAAGAGAAGCCATATAAAAATGCAGTTAAGCCAGCAGTTGCTGCGCCAAGAAAAAGTGCAATATGAGGCTGAGCATCATATATAAAAACAGAAAGGGTTAGTGTAACGATGACGACAACAATAGGGATAAGTGCTATTTTTGCAGATGGTGTAAGTATTTCTTTTTTGGAAGACATATTTATCACCCCTTTTAAATGAACTATATTTGTTATAATATGACCCTAACATATATTGGAAAAGATGTAAAATGTGTGAATTTAAAGAATAGTCTACTGATTGGTTTCAGGCTTGATTTTAAATTCTACAATGCTTGATAAGAAAAAGGGAAGAAAACCTAAAATTACTTTATAATGACATTTGTCACTATTAGAAAAGAAAAAGTGATTATATAATAAAGCCATAATTAACAATAATTTTGGAGGTATTCATATGCTAGCAAGTATAAAAAACATAGTGAAAAGATATGGTGATACAGTAGTATTAGATAATGTAAGCTTTGAGATAAACAAAGGAGAAGTTTTAGGATTATTAGGACCTAATGGGGCTGGAAAAACAACCACCATAAGAGCACTTGCAGGTCTTATTGGTATTGACGCTGGAGATATTTTGATTTTTAATGATAAACAACATGTTAATAATCTAAATGTGAAAAAAAGAATGGGATTGGTTACTCAAGAAGTTACAGTTTTTGATGAATTAACAGCAGAAGAGAATCTTAAATTCTTCGGTGGGTTATATGGATTAAAAGGAACAGAGTTAAAAAAGAGGGTAAGTGAGGCCCTTGAGTTTGTTGGATTAACAGAGCATGCTAAAAAATTCCCTAAAAAATTCTCAGGTGGTATGTCAAGAAGGCTCAATATTGCGTGTGCTTTAGTCCATCAACCAGAATTTATCATTATGGATGAACCGACTGTAGGGATAGATCCACAATCAAGAAATTATATATTAGAATCTGTAAAGCGTCTCGCAGAGAATGGTACAACAGTTTTATATACTTCTCATTATATGGAGGAAGTTCAAGCTATTTCTACAAGGATATTGATTATGGATCAAGGTCATATCATAGCAGGAGGAACTTTAAAAGAGTTAATAAAACGCATACAACATGAAGAAAAAATCAATATAACCGTTGAAAATCCATCTGAAGGTCTAACAGAAAAATTCAAAAGCATCCAAGGTGTTAAAAATGTCATTAGAGATGGATCGGATTATATTATTATCTCAGGAGCAGGGTATGGGAATTTAAATAGAGTCCTTTCTGTGGCCCAAGAAAAAGGTGGGGTTTCCAATATTTCTGCTGATAAACCAACCCTTGAAGATGTGTTCTTAACTCTAACAGGTAAAAATCTTAGAGATGAGGGGGAAAAGTAATATGAATAGTTCTAGTTTGTTTTTAGTAGCATTTAAACAGTATTTTACAAGATTAACAAGAGACCCTTTTGGTCTGGCAATTTTTACTGGTTTACCAGTCCTTCTTGTTGTAATATTAGGCATGGTCTATACTCAAAATGCAACAGAGGAAATTTATCACAATGGATATAATATGGCGAATACTTATATTGGTACTGGGATGTTATTGATGTTTCTTTCAATGAGTGGTATTTATTTGCTTAACTATTTGGATTTTGATTTCAATAAAAATATGAAATGGCGTCTTAGATCCTTACCATGCTCAACCCATATTTTAGTTTTTGCAGCTACTGTAGCTTGTACAGTTTTTATGATTATACAAGGCGTATTAGTTGTTGGTATTACCACTTTTTTTCTTGATGCTTATTGGGGAAACATTGGTGTTACTTTATCTGTTGTTATATTGATGTCAATTTTTTCTATGTTTCTTAATATTATATTATTTTTCTATGTAAAGAATTTACGAATAGCAGAAACATTTGCTTGGGGGATTGCGTGGGGAATGGGCGTGTTCGGTGGACTTATGTTTGACTTGCCTAATAATGCTTTTTTCACATTTATGAGAGAGTATGGCACCCCTTATGCACTAGGCCATAAGGCTATTATGTCATCAGGCTTTATAGAACCTTCTTATACAAATGTGTGGATCGGCTTGATAGGATTATTTTTAATTGTGGTATTATTTGGCCTATTAGTTGCTTTATTAGGAAGGAGGAAATTGGCTTGACAGTTTTCAAGTTTGCCCTTCTTAGGGCTTATCGAAGTAAAAGAACGGTGTTATCTGTTTCATTACTTCCTATTGGATTAATCTTAATACGTCCTTTATGGGTTGGGGAAAATCCTGCCGGGTTTGGATTTGGATTTTTATCATTGGTTATCATGTCAACAGCCTTTCTATTGGTGCAAGGGGTTATGACAGATAGAGTTTCAGGGACCATAAGACGGATATATGCAGCCCCTATAAAGGAGTATAATTATTTAGTGGAGAATTTACTTGCCTATCAACTTATATTGACAGCTCAAATAGCTATAGTGATTCTTATAGGTTCATTTTTATATCAGTGGAATACAATTTTGTCAGTACAGTATTTTTTATGTTATACTATTTTTGGATCAGCTTCTATTGGGCTTACTTTGGCTTGGAATTCTTTATTTAAAAATAAAGAATCCTCTGATGCAGTATTTAGTATAATAGTCACAATGATGGCATTGTTAGGTGGGATTTTTGTTCCTATTGAGGCGTTGCCTGATGTTTTAGCTAAGATTGGGATGGTTTTTCCAACGTATTGGGTATCAATTGGATTACTTGCCATTACCAATAATGAAGTGAAAATATTTATGGTATCAATAGTTGCCTTACTAATGTTTACTTGTGCATTTATTATATTTGGAAGCAAACGCCGATTAGAATAATACTGAAGGTGCTTTTATGAATGATAATGAAACTTTTATTTCCCCTGAGATATATGGGACTATTTATAGACTTATTGGTGTAATCTTACTATGTTTGCTGTGGATAAGAACAGACAGCACCATAGTAGGATTCTTTTTCACGTTATTTATTGTTAATATGATGTTATTGCGTT
Source organism: Natranaerovirga pectinivora (assembly GCF_004342165.1). Lineage (NCBI taxonomy): Bacteria > Bacillati > Bacillota > Clostridia > Lachnospirales > Natranaerovirgaceae > Natranaerovirga > Natranaerovirga pectinivora. Next base: position 173,303 of record NZ_SMAL01000002.1, read on the forward strand.
GGCGTTTTAATCAGTTGCATTGGACATTAATAATTGATGTGCTGGTTTGTATTAGTGTTTCAGTTATTTGGCCTTATGGTTTATATGGCCTTGTACTTATAGTGTTTAATACATTATTTATAAATATTGGATTATTGGTATTGCCCATTGCTATTTATGTCTTTGTACAAGGAGATTATCCATTGATGGTAATGCTTATTCAGAGTCTTTTTGTAGGTTTTTTGTTAGAGAAATGGAAGGCGCAGAAAAATAAAGATTTAGCCCAAATCGACTTTAATAGTCAAAAACGACGGGAATTAGAAAGTTTAAAAGATGAGCTACTTACTGCCAACATTCAAGTTGCAAGGATGGCGGAAGTCTCAGAAAGAAGTCGAATTTCCCGGGAAATCCATGATAATGCGGGACATGAAATTATTGCTGCCTATATGTCTTTACAGGTTATAGAGAGCTTAATTGACAATGATTCAAAAGAAATTAAAGAAATGTTTAAAGAATCTATCAAGCGGTTAGAGATGGGTATTGAAAAAATAAGGTATACAGTTCATGATCTAACACCATTGACAGAAGTTGGAATAGAGTGTCTTAATAAATTATGTAGTGAATTTACTTTTTGCCCCATCGAATTCAAGGTTTTTGGGGATTCCTCTAAGGTTCCTATCTATCTGTGGAATATCTTAGAACCTTGTTTGAAAGAAGCTCTAACAAATATAATGAAACATTCTATGGCTAAAAAAGTAAATGTTACTTTAGACATAACTCCTTACATAGTAAGGTTGTGTGTAGAAAATAATGGTATTAAGAATAACAAGGATCTATCAGGGATTGGACTTAGGAATTTAAGACATAGAGTGGGCGCAGTTGGCGGAAATATATCTACAGATACGTCGGATGGATTTCGTTTAATCTGCGTATTACCCATTGAGCCTAAAGGGGGATTTTTATGAACATAGTCATTGTAGATGATGATCAACTTATATGTAAAAGCTTAGAATTAACTTTATCTAAGGAAGAAGATATCACTGTTCTTGGAACTGCAAATGATGGACAAGAAGCCATTGCTTTATGTGAAAAAACTAAGCCGGATATTGTGTTAATGGATATAAGAATGCCGGGGGTAGATGGTGTACAAGCAACTAGAATAATAAAAAAAGAGCTTCCACATATAAAAATTATGATGCTTACAACTTTTCAGGATAAACAGAATATTCAGTTGGCATTACAAGCTGGGGCAGAAGGGTATTTACTAAAAACGGATAAAATCACAAATATTGGGGAAAAATTACGCATATTATTTGCAGGTGTTGCTGTATTAGACGGTGATGTGTTGAAAAAACTGACGACGCCAGATTTGCCATCTATAGATAAATTGACGCCAAGAGAAAAAGATGTACTAAGTCTTGTATCTCAAGGGTTAACCAATAAAGAAATAAGTCAACAATTATTTCTAAGTGAAGGTACCATTAGAAATATTGTTTCAATCATTATGGAAAAATTAGAAGTGAAAAATAGAACGCAGCTCAGTGTTTTGATGAATAAAAATTAAAACAACAAAGATGATATATAATCTTTGTTGTTTTTTTTAGAAGTTTTATTTTCTAAAATGCGAATGAAAAACGTCTGAAGATTGAATAACTTCTTTTCCTCTTTCTAGAGGCAACTTACCATCCATTGCCATAACCAGTCTTTTCTCAACATCATTCCAGTTTATAAGTTTCCACCAATCATCTATATAGGTTTTGCGCTCATTTTGATATTCTAGATAATAAGCATGTTCCCATACATCACAAACTAAAATTGGGATACCACCCCATTGAGTTAAATTTTGATGTTTCTCTGATTGTAATATTTCCAATCTATCCCAAGCTGGATTCCAAATCAATACGCCCCAACCAGATGCTTCAACCTTTTCAGTGGCTTTTTTAAATTGTTCTTTAAAGCTATCAAAACATCCAAAGTACTGATTGATTTGTTCCATTGTTAGTGGTCCAGGTTCGCCGCCTTGGTTTAATGGTGCCATGTTGGTCCAATAAATACTGTGTAATATATGACCTGAGCCATTAAAAGCAAGCTCTCTTTCCCAATGTTTTATATTGTCAAAGTCATTTTTTTTTCGAGCTTCAGCCAGTTTAACTTCAGCGGTATTTAAACCATTTACATAGGATTTATGATGTTTGTTATGATGGATACGTAATGTTTTTTCAGAAATAACAGGTTCTAGAGCATCATATGGATAAGGTAAGAGTGGTAATTGGTGTTGCCCTGTTGGTATCATTCTGTGGTGCATAAAAGAAAGCCCCCTTATAAAAATAGTTGTAACACATACTCAAAAAAAATACCTAATATCTATTTTATTCTATTTATATTAAGTAAGTGAGTATTAAAGAAGTAGTTATTATTCATATATTTAAGTATTTAAGTCAGTAATTCGTGCAATACTTATTTATAAGAACTTCTTATAAGGAAGGTGAGTCAATGACAAAGTATTTTAATATAGAAGAAGCATCCATTTCAGATATTCAACAAGGGTTTAAAAGCAATATACTTTCTTCTAAAGAATTGGTATTAATGTATTTAGAAAGAATAGCCAAATTGGATAAAGATGGTCCAAAGCTTAATTCAATACTAGAAATTAACCCAGATGCTGTTCACATTGCAGAAAAGTTAGATTATGAGCGTGAAAAGCAAGGTATAAGAGGGCTAATACATGGAATACCAGTACTAGTAAAAGATAATATTGATACAAGGGATAAAATGCATACTAGTGGAGGGTCTTTAGCACTTCAATATAACTATGCAAAAGAAGATGCTTATCTAATAAAAAAACTGAGAACAGCAGGAGCCATTATATTGGGAAAAACAAATATGACGGAATGGGCAAATTTTATGACAGAAGGCATGCCCCCTGGATACAGCTCTAGAGGAGGACAAGTACTAAGTCCTTATGACCCAGGAAATTTAAGTCCTGGGGGATCAAGTTCAGGATCAGGTGTTGCAGTTTCAGCAAACTTTTGTACTGTTGCCATTGGTACAGAGACTTCAGGCTCTGTCATAAGTCCAGCCAGTGATAATGGTATTGTTGGTTTAAAGCCTACAGTAGGGTTAATAAGTCGCTCAGGTATTATACCAATATCTCATAGTCAAGATGTGGCTGGACCAATGGGCAAAACCGTAGAAGATGTAGCAATTCTCTTAAGTGGCATGGTGGGAGTGGATGAAAATGATCCAATCACTTATACTAGCAGAGACCAACTTCATAATGATTACACACAATTTCTTGATAGGAATGGATTAGAAAGTGTTAGAATTGGTGTACCAAGAGAACATTTTTTTAATAGCTTAACATCTGAAGAAGTAAAACTGGTTGAAGAGAATTTAGCACTATTAAAAAAACAAGGTGCAGTGATTATTGATAATATAGAAATACAAACTGCAAATAATATTAACAGCAAAACAGTTATGCTATATGAGTTTAAAGTCGGGATAAATAATTACTTAGCACGCCTGAATCATAATGTTTCAGTGCATTCATTAGAAGAATTAATTCAGTACAATAATAAAGATCCAGAAAAAATGTTAAAATATGGACAAACAGATTTAATTGCTTCAAATAATACGTCTGGAACATTAACAGAACTAGATTATATTGTTTCAAGGCTAAATGATATAAAATTAAGTAAAGAAGATGGTATAGACAAAGTGATGTCTAAGCACAATCTTGATGCTTTATTATTTCCAAATTATAAAGGTGTTGAAATTGTAGCTAAAGCAGGTTATCCATCTATAACTGTTCCAGGTGGTACTTTGCAAAATGGTAAACCTATAGGTATAACATTTGCAGCAGAAGCTTTTAGTGAACCTAAACTTTTAAAAATAGCCTATGCTTTTGAGCAGCATTCAAAAAAAAGAATACCACCTAGTTTATGACTGAATCTTTCGTTGCTTTTATAGCAATGAAAGATTTTAATTTTTTATATTGACAAATGGACTTTTATACCATATAATTTGAAATTAGATAGCGACTGAAAATGAGAACCAGTCGCAATTAAACATTGAATTGATTTTAGGAGGAAACAAAGTGAAAAAATTTAGTTTATTAATAGCATTGGTTTTAACAATGAGTTTTGTATTAGCAGGATGTAATACAAACACTGATAACGAACAAACAGAAATTAATCCAGAAGTTCCAAGTGAAAATGTAACTGATAACAATAATGTAGATCCAGGTGAATTAGTTGTATATTCAAATCGTAATGAGAGATTCGTTCAAGCATTACTTGATAAATTTACTGAAGATACAGGTATAAAAGTTTCTGCATTACACGGTGCCAATCCACTTCAATTAGTAGAAGAGCAAAGAAATGTAAGAGCAGATATATTTATTTCTAATGACTTAGGTGCTTTAGGATACTTACATAGTCAAGGATTATTACAAGGGTCTAATCCACAAGGGATTGAAAGTATACCAGCTGACTTCAGAGCGGAAGATAATGCCTTTTTTGCTATTTCTGTAAGATCACGTGGTTTTATTTATAATAAAGATATGATTTCTTATGAAGATATGCCTAAATCAAATGAAGATTTATTTGATGCAAAATGGGCAGATGTAGAAAATGGTTATGCGATTACTCGTGGTGGTAATGGTGGTATGATTGGTCACATTTCTTCACTACGTTATGAGTGGGGCGACGAAAAAACTGCTCAGTGGATTGACTCTATTAGAACACATGCAGCGGGAATTTACCAAGGACATGGAGATATTCGTCGTGCAGTAGGCGCAGGGGAACATGCTTTTGGGTTAGTAAACAACTATTACTTCCACCAACAACTTGTTGAGCCAGAAAATAATAATGTAGGCTTCATCTACTTAGATCAAGGGGACGATGAAATGGGAGCAATTGCTAATGCTGCTGGATTAGGGCTAGTTAATGGCGCACCAAATAATGAAAATGCTTTAATCTTCTTAGAGTGGTTATTGTTACCAGAAAACCAAGTTTTATTTGTTGGAGAATCATTAGAGTTATTAATTAACTCTGAGTATGGTGCGGAATATCCAGAAGTTGTTGCAGCAAATATCGTAGAATTTAAAGATTTAAAATCACAAGATATGCCAATAAAAGAATTAGGAAATTATTTTGAAGATACAAGAGCTTTAATTGAAGCTTCAGGTCTTGACCTTGACTTAAGATAACTTTTCGGATATAATAATAATCAATATCAATTAGAAGTTTATTGGAGAGAGCAGAATGAGTGATTTTAGTAATGATTATAATATAAAAAAATTAAATAAAAAAAATGATGCTAAGGTTGGGGAAAAATTTTCTCCAACCATTCTCCGTTTTATAAGGAGAAAATGGTTAAATATTTGGAATTGTAATCCCCCAGGGCTAATTTTGCTTTTATTAGGAGCAACGGTAGCACTTATTATGTCAATTCCGATTTTTTATGTTGCTTGGAGATCTCTTTTTGCTGGAAAAAGTCGTTGGACAAGGCTATTAGATCAAAGAATTCCTCAACTGTTATGGAATACAGTTTCTTTAACAGCTGTTGTTATGGTTTTTACATTAATCATAGGAGTGTCTTTAGCGTTTGTTACAATAAGAACAGATATACCATTTAAAAAAATGTGGAGATGGTTATTGGCTTTGCCTTTGATTATACCGCCTTATGTAGGAGCTGTGACTTATATTATTATTTTTGGTCGTAGTGGATGGGCACGTAATTTTTGGAGAAGTGTGCCTTGGTTAGTAGATAATTTTGGTGATTACCCTATAAATATTTTTTCTTTTTGGGGTGTAGCTTTTGTATTGACCATGTTTACGTATCCATATGTATACTTAATTACAAGTGCTTCCCTTCGTAAAATGAATCGTAATTTTGAGGAAGCGGCACGTTCCCTAGGCATGAATAACTTTCAAGTGTTTTGGAAGGTTATTTTACCTGCTTTAAGGCCAGCAATAGGAGCTAGTGCTATTCTTGTAGCCCTTTATGTTTTATCTGACTTCGGTGCAATTGCAATGTTAAGATATGTTACTTTTACTGCTGCAATTTATTTTCAAAGAGTGGGCTTTGACACGGCATCAGCATCGGTCCTTAGTTTGGTTTTGATAGTAATAACCATTATAATTTTATGGATAGAATCTAAAACTAGAAAGAATAATAAGTATTATCAAACGTCTAATACATATAGAAAGCCTTCAGTATTAAAATTAGGTAAATGGAAGACTGTAACTATTCTTTATGTAAGCATAATATTTATAGTTTCAGTGGTTTTACCTATTATTGTATTGGTTTATTGGTCAATTATTGGTATTCGAATGGGGGCGTTAGATAATAGATTTATTGGATTTGCTTTAAATAGTTTAAAAGTATCTAGTTTGGCAGCACTTTTATGTATGTTTTTATCAATGCCAGTAATTTATTTAAAAATGCGTTATCCTTCAATATTTACAAGCATCATTGAAAGATTAAGTTTCGCAGGATATGCATTGCCAGGGGTTATTGTTGCATTAGGTTTTATATTTATTTTTAATAATTACATACCAGCCCTATATGGTACGTTTTATGTTGTGGCATTAGCTTTTGTTGTTCGGTTTTTACCCCAAGCGATGCAATCAGGGGAAGCTTCTTTAAGTTTGGTTTCTCCAAAAATTGATGAAGCTGCTAGAAGTCTTGGCTGTCCACCTTGGTTAGTCATGTTTAAGGTAATTTTACCTAATATGTTACCAGGCGTATTGGCAGGAGGGGCGTTGGTTTTTGTTAGCTCTCTTAAAGAGTTACCAGCAACCCTTATGCTAAGGCCTCCAGGTTTTGATACATTAGCAGTACGTATTTATTTTGAAGCTTCAGAGGCAATTTATCACTTAGCCGCTCCAGCAGCTTTATTGTTAATTATTGTATCAATTATTCCATTGAGGTACATGTTAAGTAAATACTAGAAAGGATCGAAAATAATGTTTGATATAGAATTAAAGTCAATTTCAAAGACATTTTTAGGATCAGATGAGCCTGCTCTAAATGATATAAATATAGAAGTAGAAAAAGGGTCTATTGTAACATTACTTGGGCCAAGTGGATCAGGAAAGTCAACAACTCTTCGTATTATAGCAGGATTTGAAAGAGCTGAATCAGGAAGTGTAGCTATTGCAGGAGAGGTAGTTAGTGATGAAGTTTCTTGGATTCCGCCTGAGAGACGAGGCATTGGAATGGTTTTTCAAGATTATGCTTTGTTTCCACATTTAACAGTTTTTAATAATATAGGTTTCGGGTATAAAGGCAAAGATCGTGATGAAAGAATTAAAGAAGTAATGAAGTTAGTAAACTTAGAAGGATTTGAAAAACGTTATCCTAATGAATTATCTGGTGGGCAACAACAGAGGGTTGCATTAGCAAGAGCTCTGGCTAGAAGACCTGTTGTTGTATTATTAGATGAACCTTTTAGCAATTTAGATGCGGATTTGAGAATTCAAATGAGAATGGAAGTTAAGAGAATTATAAAGGAAGCTGGTGCAACTGCAGTTTTTGTTTCTCACGATCAAAAAGATGCATTGTCTATTTCGGATAAAATAATTGTTATGCGTGACGGAAAAGTTCAGCAAACAGGTACACCTCAAGAAATATACAAAAACCCTATTAATCGATTTGTTGCAACTTTTATTGGTTCATCTACAATCGTAAAAGGGGTAATAAGTAAGGATGGTCACTCCGTTTTAACTGAGATAGGAAATATTGTGTTTAACAATATAAACAACCTTAATCCGGATGAAGAAGTATATGTATCTATTAGACCAGAAAGCTTAAAAGTTGATGATGATGGTAATATTAAAGGTATTGTTAAGCAAATGAGTTATACTGGAGAATCTATAGAATTGGTTGTTGAATTATTAATATCTAAAGATGAAAAGCAAGAGGTATTAATTCATATCCATTCAGACAAAATTATTAATATAGGTGATCAAGTTAAATTCAATATAGTGCCTAAAGCTATTGCGGTAATAAGAAGAGATTTATAAGAAATTGTAATTTTTGGGTTGAAATATTTTTTTTTCTATGTTACGATTTCATAGTTGGAAAAAGGGAGTAGCTGTATTTAATACGGATAGAGTCAACATACTGACCTTAGGGTCTGGTTCTATTCACTTTATTATAAATAAAGGAGCGAGACTTTTACGTTTATTTAGTGTGTGTACACTGGGTAAACTAAAAGCCTCGTTCTTTTTATGCAGAAAATGCTAAATTCCCAGTATATAAAAAAATCACCATTATAAGGAGAGATACTATGTTTTTAGAAATAATACAAGCTTTTTTCTTTATTATCATGGCGGAGATGGGTGATAAAACTCAATTATTAGCAATGACATTTGCAACGAAGTATTCATTAGGAAAGGTCGTTATGGGGGTGTTACTCGGGTCTTTGTTAAACCATGGATTAGCAGCACTTTTAGGGGCATATTTAACCAATGTTATTCCAATTGACATTGTAAAAATAATAGCTGCCTTAGCATTTGTGTTTTTTGGAATTTGGTCCTTAAATTTTGATATGGATGAAGAGGAAGTTGAAAATAAAAAGTTTAATTTTGGACCTATATTAACTGTTGGGATGGCTTTCTTTATTGGTGAGTTTGGAGATAAAACTCAGCTAACAGTGATAACCCTTGCATCCCAAGGGAGTTTTCCTTTATTTATTCTAATGGGAACAGTGACTGGAATGATCATAACAAGTTTAATAGGTATAGTCGCTGGAAGATTACTAGGAAAAAGAATACCAGAAATCCCACTGAAAATTGCTTCTGCTACAGTGTTTATTCTCTTTGGAATAATAGGTCTTACGGGTAATGTACCTAAGGAAAAATTAACAAATGTAAATGTAAGTGTATTTCTTGTTTTTTTAGTTGCGATAGTAATTTGGCGTTTGAGAAATATAATGAAGAAATCAGCCGTGTTAACTGCTTATAAAAACACAGCAGAACTATTGTACCTGAACACAAAAAAAATTCAGGATTCTTTAAATAAAGTTTATGAAAAGAGCAAAGACTGTCTTGATTGTAGCGAATATAAATGTACAATAAGTTTTCTTAACAATAGTCTTCAAGAAGCACAAAATAATAATAAATTTGTTGTGGAAAAAGAATGGGAGATCCCATTATGTGACATTAATTTATGTAATAAAGAAATATTAAAAGAAAGTTTAATTGAAACCATTGAAACCTGTCTAGAATGCGAACTTCATCAAAAAAACTGTGTTGGTAATCAAACTAGACAAGTATTAGAGAAGCTCTATTTTGGAAAAAATTTAGACTTTAAAGGGGATAAAAAAAATTACTATAGTCAAATAGAAGTATTAGATAAGGAATTGTTCTTGGAGATTATAAATAGGAAAAAACCAGCACACAAATAACAATATAAACTAAATAAATACAATATTTGACTTATGCCTGGTAGGGGCATTATAATAAATATAATCAGCAAAGAGAAAAGTTTAATTAAATTCACCACAGCTATCAAAAAAAAACATCAAAGGAGTTGAATTTATGAATGAAAACTTTATGAAAGAATATTCTAGAAAAGTTAATAAAACAATAGTGGGTATCTTAGGGGTGTTAACTATTATTTTGTTATACTTTGGAATATCAGGGGAAAGAATTGATTTAACAATTGTAGGTGGCGTTTATATTGCAGTAATTGGATTTATAGGTTTTGGAATTAAAAAGAAAAAGTATGAAATACAAACGGCTTACATAATTACTATGTTTATGTTTATATCAACCATTCTTGTTATACCTAGCGGAGAGCCATTTTTTTTGTTAATGCCAATATGTGTAACTGGTCTATATTTTAATAAAAAATTATTTGCAATAAATACTTTGTTGGTTAATATTGGGTACATTGCAAAAGAAGTTATGGTAGTTAATACATTTGAAATTGAAAGTGGTATTATGCTTTTTATTGTTAATATAATGATCCTTATATTATTTTTCGTAACAAAGTGGGGTTCTGAGCTTATTAAATATGGAATAGAAGAGTCTAAGAAATCTAAAGAATTAATAACAAAACTTAATAAGACTATGTCCATCGTAGAAGATAGTGCTATTAAGCTTAATGAAGATATATACAATATAGATTCTAACTTAGAAAGAGTTACAGAAGTTAGCAACACAATGACAACAACGGTGCAAGAAGTAGCTACAGGAGTTGTTGGGCAAGCAGAAAGCATTAGCCAAATTAGTGAAATGATGAGTGATGCAGATAAAAAAGTTCTTGAAACCCAAGAGATTTCTAATAAATTAAGTGAAGTTTCTAATAATGCTAGTAAACTTGTATTAGATGGATCTAAAAAAATTAATCAAATGGATAGTCAGATTAGTATTATAGGTGATACCGTTACAAGTTCATTAAATACGGTTATTGAGTTAAGGGATAATATTGATGAGGTCAATAATTTCCTTTCTAGTATCACTCAAATAGCAGAACAAACCAATTTATTAGCCTTAAATGCTGCAATTGAGGCAGCCCGTGCTGGAGAGTCAGGTAAAGGGTTTGCAGTAGTAGCTGATGAAGTGCGAAAATTAGCAGAGCAAAGCGCTAATACGGTTGATCAAATAAGTGAAATACTTAATGAAGTCAATCGTAAAACCCAAAATGTGCTAGATAAAGTTAACAACGGTAATGTAGCAGCTAAAGAAGGTAAAAACATATCTCAAGAAGTTAATGATAGCTTTCATAACATTGAAAAATCTTTTAAAGAGATTGATGATTATATCGTTAAAGAGTTAGAAATGATAAAATTAACAACTAGTATATTTTCAAAAATACGACAAGAATCAGAAGAAATTGCAAGTATTTCTGAAGAGCATTCTGCTTCTACAGAAGAAATGTTGGCAACTATTGAAAATCAAAGTAATAGTATAATCAATATTTCAAAAGCAATGGAAGAGATAAAAAAAGCAAGTGAGAACTTAACCAATAATATTAGTAATTAAAAAAACAAGGTTGCTATAGATAATTATAGTGACCTTGTTTTTTTATTACAAGATGAATTCAATACCTTTATGATTGTTTGAGATGGTAACATCCCTTTGAGTACCACCATTTTCCCCATCTATAATCCAAGGAATATTAGAATCAGAAGTTATTTTTAAATGGGATGCTTGAAAAAAAGTAACATATTTATCATTGTATTGTTGTTTTAACAATCCCATAATAATATTTTTTAATTCAATAGCATTTTTAGGGGATTTAATTAGTAATACTTCAAATAATCCATCATTAAGTATTACATCATGTGAGTTTAAGTGAAATAATCCCGCTATAGATGTTGAATTGGTAACGGCCCCAAATACAAAATCATCTTCAATGACGCCATGGTCATATTCAATTTTTATAGGATAGGTTTTTATTTCAGTAAGATGTTTGATCCCTTCTAAAAAGTATGAAATACGTCCTAATGCATTCTTAAATTTTTGTGACGTTGTATAAGAAACTTTCGTAAAAGCACCAAATGCTGCAATATAAGTAAAATAACTATCATTTAAAGAACCAATATCGTAATAATATGAACTTCCTGCGATAATCTTTTTGGCAGCCTTAATACAAGTCTTAGGCAAATTAAGACTTGTTGCTAAGTCATTGGTTGTACCTGTTGGAATATAGCCTAATTTTGGTCGGTTTGTGTGGTGCATCAATCCAGAAATAACTTCATTAAGAGTTCCGTCACCACCGGAACAAACAATTAAGTCATACTCATTAGCTTTTTCTTTAACAATATTAGTGGCATCTAATCTATCTTGAGTAGGAAAAACGGTCACTTCATATTTGTTTTTTGTAAATAAATCTATTAATTTAAAGAGATTATGTTTGGCTTGCATTTTTCCAGCATTAGGATTTAAAATAAATAATGTTCTAATCATTGAACTCACCTACCCTTATGTATGACTATTTGTATGTAAAAATAAAGTACTTAGGTTATAAGTATGTATATACTTAAAGTAATTTATACGACGAGTAAATTACAAAAAGTAAATTTATTATAATTACCATATATATTATTTTAATAAAGTTTCTGATTAACATCAAGTCCTTTTTACAATGTTCGTAAATTGCAAAAAAGTAATTTACAAACTTCAAAAAATAGGTGGTTATATTTATTTATTCTTGATGCATATTTAGTTATATGGTAATATTTATATAAACTTTTAATATCCAAGGGGGAACAAAAATGAATGCAACAGCGATACATGGTTTTATGTTCGTCTTATACTTATTACTATTATTAGGAATTGGTATATATTCGTACAAAAAAAGCAAAAGTCAGAGTGACTTCTTTTTAGCAGGGAGGAAGCTTAATTTTTGGGTTACTTCTTTAAGTGCACAAGCATCTGATATGAGTGGATGGCTCTTAATGGGTCTGCCAGGAACGGCATTTCTACTTACTAGAAATAATGGTTTGCCAGAAGCAGTATGGACAGCAATAGGGTTAGCAGTTGGTACATATCTAAATTGGTTATTCGTAGCTAAAAGGCTAAGAAAGTATTCCGAAATATCTAACGATTCTATTACAATTCCTACATATATAGAGAATAGATTTAGAGATAAAACGAAAATTATTCGTATAAGTTCTGCAATATTCATAATCATATTCTTTTTAATTTACACAGCAGCTCAATTGTCAGCAGGTGCTAAATTATTTAATACTGTATTTGATTTAAATTATTCTCTTGCACTTATAATTGGTGCATTAGTTATTGTTTCTTATACATTCTTAGGAGGCTTCCTAGCGGTATGTTGGACTGATTTAATACAAGGGACGTTAATGTTTTTTGCAATTATTATTGTTCCAATAATGGCTATCTCTTCTTTAGGGGGTACTAAAGAAACATTTGATTTAGTATCAACATTTGCTCAGGTACCTGGTGGATTAGGATTAAATGAATGGACTGGATTTGGCAGTATAGGTATATTGACTATTGTTTCTTTTGCTGCTTGGGGTCTTGGTTATTTTGGTCAACCTCATATTTTAACAAGGTTTATGGGTATTAGACATTCAAAAGATGTTAAGCCAGCAAGAAGAATAGCAATCGTTTGGGTAATAATAACTTTAGCGGCAGCGGTATTGGTTGGCGTTATTGGTAAAGCCTACTTATCTTCTGTAATGACTGCTGAACAATTAGGGGCAATAGATGCTGAAAATGTATTTATTATTATGGTTCAAAATTTACTAACAGGACCTATTGCAATGATTTTAGCAGGCGTTATTTTAACAGCTATTCTATCAGCGATTATGAGTACAGCAGATTCTCAATTGCTGGTAACAGCATCTGCAGTTTCAGAAGATATTTGTAAAACCATATTTAAAGACAAATTAACTGAGAAACAGTTAGTATGGATTAGTAGGGCAACAGTAGTTGGTGTAACATTTGTAGCATTTATTATAGCTTTTAATCCAGATAGTTCAGTATTTGATTTAGTAGCTTATGCCTGGGCTGGATTTGGTGCAGCATTCGGACCTTGTATTTTATTATCTTTATATTGGAAACGTATGAACTGGCAAGGGGCTTTAGCTGGTATTTTATCAGGTGGTATCACTGTCCTTGTTTGGAGAAATATTATTAAATCATATATAAATTTATATGAAATTGTACCTGCATTTGCAATATCACTTATTCTTATTGTAGTGGTAAGTTTATTAACTACTAAACCTTCTAAAGAAATTGAAGATGAATTTGACAGTGTATTAACTGCAGATATTTAAAATAAAGCAAAAATTAAAGCTTATAATTACCTCAAGGAGTAATTATAAGCTTTTTTACTTTATAGGAAGTTCTATTTCCTATAAAGTAAAAAGTTGATTAAAAAGCGCGGGTACGGGTGTCACTTTATTATTTAAAATGGGAATACTTTATGATATAATGATTATGGTAAAATTGTAAAATTAAGGAGAAAATAATATGAAGTATAAATTTGACAAACATTATATAAAAATATCAATTCATATCATTATAACAGCAGTAATATTATATGGAATAATTTTTGCAATTAATAATATATCAACAATATTTGATTCACTAAAAAATATAGTATCGACGACCATAAATTTATTGGCGCCATTAATTATTGGTTTAGTATTGGCTTATTTATTTGATCCTATCGTAAATTTCTATGATAGAAATATTTGTGATAAATTGCATTTCCATCTTAATAATAAGAAAAAGAGAAGAGTAAAAGTTAAAAAAACAAGATTAGCAGCTACTTCTTTAACATATATTACCATAATTGTTATTTTTATTATAGCTGGTTATGCTATATCTTGGAATTTAAAGAATACTGATGGATTTAGAAATGTGGGTAATACAGTAGTGATTGTAGAAGAGTTTGTAAAAGGTTTTAATAATGTGGCTATTCAAGTACAAGAAAAATTAAGTGATTTTGGATTGGTTAATCAAGGAGAAGAATTGGTGGACACAATTATTAGAACGGTTACTTCAGCTGTTCAGGCAATAGGAACTCAAGTTATTGGCTTTATAACAAAATTAGGTGGCTATGTAATAAGTATCGTTATAGGGATAGTCATTAGTTTCTACTTATTAATGGATAAAAAATATTTATTAAATGGCTGGAATCGATCTATTAATGCCATATTACCAACTCGTACCTCAAAAGCTGTTAGAAACATATGGAAGGAAGCAGACTGGATATTGTCAGGCTATGTTCGTGGACAATTACTAGATGTACTTATTATGTCTGTCCTTATAAGTATAACATTATTAATTATTGGCGTTGACTTTGCAATTGTTATTGGTATTATATCCGGGTTTGCTAATTTGATTCCTTTAGTTGGTTCTATTGTTGCGACAATAATGGCCGTATTGGTTGCTTTAGTTGGCGATAATCCAATGAAAGCAGTATATGCTTTAGTAACTCTTTTAATTCTACAGCAAATTGATGGGAATATCATTGTACCGAAAGTAGTTGGCGAGAATGTAAATTTAAATCCACTTATGGTACTCTTAGCAATTTTTATATTTGGTTCATTATTTGGTGTGCTGGGTATGATTGTTGCAGTTCCTATCACAGCTTTATTTAAGCATTTCTATGTACAATATATTGACTATAGGCTTAAAGAAAAGGAAAGAAAAGAGAAAGAAAAAAGAAAAGAAAAGCTTACGTAAAGGCTAAATCTTATCTAAGCAGGGAATTATTAAGAATGGGGTAGATAGTTAGTATCTACCCTTTTTTAATACAATTTTATTAAGCAAATCGTAATAATATATCAGTGTCAGTTTATATCCAAACTTGATATTGTTATCTGTATTAATTTTCAAGTAATTCTCATATACATAGTAGTGAAAATCAGTGATGAATTCTTTGGAGATATGCATACAGATAAAACAATATTGGAGGTGAATGCAGCATAATGCTGCATAGGTATGGATAAGCTATATCATATTGGTGTTGATATTGGTTCCACAACATTAAAAGTTGTAATATTTGATAAGTACAAAAATCTAATATACAGTAAGTATGAAAGACATTATGCAGATATTAAAAATAAGCTTCAAATGGTAGTATTTGATGCTTATAAGGTCTTAACGAATGTAAATGTGACTATAACCATTACAGGATCAGGCGGTATGGGTATAGCTAAGAACATAGGACTTCCTTTTTGCCAAGAAGTTATTGCATCCACTAGAGCCATTAATGAATATTTTCCTGAAACCGATGTGGCCATTGAATTAGGAGGAGAAGATGCAAAAATTACTTACTTAAGTAATGGTGTTGAGCAAAGAATGAATGGTACTTGCGCTGGTGGAACAGGGTCTTTCATCGATCAAATGTCTACTTTATTAAAAGTAGACCCTTTGGGCTTGAATGAACTTGCTAAAAATTATAAAGAAGTTTATCCCATTGCTGCTAGATGTGGTGTATTTGCTAAAACAGATGTACAACCTCTATTAAATGAAGGTGTTGCAAAAGAGGATATATCTGTCTCAGTATTACAAGCGGTGGTAATACAAACCATAAGTGGATTAGCTTGCGGCAGACCTATTCGAGGAAAGGTGGCTTTTATAGGAGGACCTTTACATTTTCTTTCAGAATTAAGAAAAAGATTTATAGAGGTATTAGACTTAGAAGAGAATAATATTATTTTTCCAAAAAATTCCCAGTTGTATGTAGCCATAGGTGCAGCATTGATATCTCAAGAAGAGGAGCAGATTCAGTTAAAAGAGATTATTAAAAAAATTGAAAAAAGTACAATAGAAGGCATTAGTAAAGACCATTGTTTACAGCCACTTTTTTCAAGTCAAGATGAATACAATGAATTCTTATATAGACATCAGAAAAATGAAATTAGTAAAAAAACATTATCTAGTTTTAAAGGAGAATGTTTTTTAGGAATAGATGCAGGATCTACTACAACAAAAATAGCACTTATTGATATGGAAGGATCACTTCTATTTAGCTATTACGGTAGTAATGAAGGCAATCCCTTAAACTCAACTATTAATGTTTTAAAAGAGATGTATGGAGCAATGCCTAAAAATGCAAAAATTGTGAATTCAGTGGTTACTGGTTATGGAGAGGCATTATTAAAGTCAGCATTAAATATTGATATTGGAGAAATAGAAACAATAGCCCATTATAAGGCTGCTGACTTCTTTTGTCCTGGTGTGGATTTCATACTAGATATTGGTGGTCAAGATATGAAATGTTTGAAGCTTAAAGATGGGGTTATTAACACCATCTTATTAAATGAGGCTTGTTCGTCTGGGTGTGGTTCTTTTTTAGATACCTTTGCTAACTCCTTAGGTTTGGACATAGATCAATTTGCAAATGAAGCTCTCTTTTCTAGCAAACCAGTGGATTTAGGTTCAAGATGTACTGTTTTTATGAACTCAAGAGTAAAGCAGGCTCAAAAAGAAGGGGCTACTGTAGGGGATATATCCGCTGGTTTATCTTACTCAGTTATCAAAAATGCCTTATTTAAAGTAATAAAAATAAAAAATTCTATGGAGTTAGGTGAAAAGATTGTTGTTCAAGGAGGGACATTTTTTAATAATGCTGTTCTAAGATGTTTTGAACGGTTATCAGAAAGAGAGGCTATTCGACCGGATATAGCTGGAATAATGGGTGCTTTTGGAGCAGCCTTATTAGCAAAAGAAAGATATGTAGAAGGGTACGAAACTAAGATTCTACAAAGTGAGGCATTAGGTAACTTTAATATTCGTTCTCAGGTATCAAGATGCAAATTATGTTCAAATAATTGTTTGTTAACAGTCCAAAAATTCAATAATGGGGATAAGTTTATATCAGGTAATAGATGTGACAGGGGAGCAGGAAAAATTAGTAACAAAAAAGGGTCACCTAATATATATGAATACAAATACAAGAGACTTTTTGATTACAAACCACTAACTATGGAAAATGCTATAAGAGGTCGGGTTGGCATACCAAGAGTTCTAAATATGTTTGAGAATTATCCTTTCTGGTTTACATTTTTTACAGAACTAGGGTATAGGGTAGAGGTATCTGATGAATCATCTGGAAAAATTTACGAGAAAGGCATAGAAACAATACCATCAGAATCAGTTTGTTTTCCAGGAAAAATGGTCCATGGACATATTACGAATCTTGTAGAAAAGGGGATTGATTTTATCTTTTATCCCTGTTTAACCCATTCAGAGAAAGAATTCAAGGATGCAGGCAATCACTTTAATTGCCCTATTGTTATTTCTTACCCTGAAGTGATCAAAAATAATATGGACATATTAAGAGAAAGAAATATTAACTTTATGAAACCTTTTTTACCCTTTGATAATGTAAAAAGGCTGATGAAAAGGTTGTATGAAGAGTTAAGTATCTTTGATATTCCTATGGATGAAATAAAAAAAAGTGTTAACAGCGCATATAAAGAACAGTATTTATTTAAAAAGGATATACAGAAATATGGAGAAGATGCCCTTAAATATATTGAAGAAAATGGTATAAAAGGTGTTGTATTGGCGGGAAGGCCCTATCATATTGATCCTTATATAAACCATGGTATACCAGAAATGATTAATTCATTAGATATGGCTGTGCTTACAGAGGACAGTATATCTCATTTGGGTACAATAAAAAGGCCTCTAAGAGTTGTAGACCAATGGGCCTATCATACAAGACTTTACAGTGCGGCTAGTTACGTTGCCAATGTAGAACACTTAGAATTGGTACAGCTAAATTCCTTTGGGTGTGGCCTTGATGCAGTGACAACAGATCAAGTTCAAGAAATTATTAATGAAAACTCTAAAGTTTATACAGCATTAAAGATTGATGAGGGCAAGAATCTTGGTGCAGCAAGAATAAGACTAAGATCATTAAAAGCAACTCTATTTGAGAGGGAAAAAAATGGGGTCAAGTTACAGAAAGTGTATAATTGGTATACAAGAATACCTTTTACAAAAGAAATGAGAAAAAAACATACGATTTTAGTGCCTGAAATGTCCCCAATACATTTTCAATTCTTAACAGAGGCTTTTTCTCATTCAGGATATCATTTAGTTATCCCATCAGTTAGTGCAAAAGCAGTTGATGAAGGGTTGAAATATGTAAATAATGATGCATGTTATCCAGCAATAATCGTAATAGGACAATTAATTGAAGCGTTACAATCAGGTCAATATGACTTAAATAATACATCTGTTATGATGTCTCAAACAGGTGGTGGTTGTAGAGCAACCAACTATATTGGATTTTTAAGAAAAGCATTAAAGGATGCAGGGTTTGAACATATACCTGTTATTTCGTTAAATGCAAATGGCATTGAGAAAAATCCAGGGTTTAAATTTTCCTTGGGTCTTCTTAACAGAGCTATGATGGCTCTTATATACGGTGACTTATTAATGAGTGTTTTATATCGAGTACGGCCATATGAAAAAATAAAAGGTTCTGCAAATGAACTATATGACACGTGGGTTAAACAATGTATACATTCCTTAAAAGTAGTCAATAAGAGGGTTTTTGAAGAAAACATAAATAATATTGTTAAAGATTTTGAGGCATTAGATATAACCAATGAGATAAAACCTAAGGTTGGATTGGTAGGTGAAATATTGGTTAAGTTTCACCCTACTGCTAATAATAATGTTGTTAATATTGTTGAGGAAGAGGGAGGAGAAGCTGTTGTTCCTAGCTTAATAGACTTTCTACTCTATTGTGCTTATAATTCAGATTATAGATATACCCATTTAGCAGGGCATAAACTTGCACAAATATTAGGACATGGGGCAATTAGAATCATAGAGTTTTATATGAAAGCGTACAAAGAAGCCTTGACCAATAGTGAGCGTTTTTATTCACCAGTATATATAAAAGAAATAGCTTACGGTGCTTCAACGGTTATATCCTTAGGAAATCAAACAGGAGAAGGTTGGCTTTTGACTGGAGAAATGGTGGAGCTTATTAATAATGGCATAAAAAATATAATCTGTATGCAGCCATTTGCTTGTCTACCCAATCATGTGACAGGAAAAGGGATGATAAAGGAATTGAAAAGAATTTATCCAGATACAAACATTGTGCCAATAGATTATGACCCAGGTGCCAGCGAAGTTAACCAATTAAATAGGATAAAATTGATGATTGGAACAGCTTTTGAAAATTTAAGAAAAGAGTTAGATCAAAAGATTAAGTATAATGAATATGAAGTGGTTGATAAAATAGTTAATGAATAAAAGACAGCAGAGTATAGTCTCTGCTGTTTTAAATTTAGGGAAGCTTATGCTCTTATTTCCAAGGAACATAAGTTTCCCAAGTTTAAATTTTGTTTTGTTAAATAGGCAAATCTTTTTTATCAAATATTATAATACCACTAACATATAAAACAGTGGCAATAATTGCAAAAACAAACATACCCACATATGCGAAGGCATCTCCAGCAAACAACCTTTCAGGGTTAAAAAGGGCATATAATGAAAGGTTACCAATCCAGTTCAACTGCTCACCAGAATCCCCAAGCATTTGAAGAATAACAAAGCCTATAGGAATACCAGCTCCTAGTCCTAGGCTATGTCTTGTTTCGTTAGCAAAACAAGAGGCAAAGAAACAAATACTGTTTATAGCATAGTAGAGAAGTAAGGCATAGAGGTTAAGTAGCAGGAACTTACCTATTTCTAATTGACCAGGAAACATAGTTGATGAAAGAATTAATGCAATGATGGTTATATACACAAATAATGTTGTTATTGAAATAATGCTAAACAATGCTTGAGTGGTAGCAATTTTTTTTCTTGAATTTGATGTAGAAATTAAATAGGCCATACTACCTTTATCTACTTGACTGGCAATAAGTCTATGGTTAACCACTATAGTAAGTATCATAGGAAACATAAACAATAACATACTATATAAAGTACCTGATATAAATGTAAGTAAAGTTGTTCCGAAATTAAAGCCTAATGCATCTATTAATTCTTTTGGCATTGCATCCATCATAGCCATAAGCCCTTCAGCGCTTTCAGGATCAAACATTGTTAGCATAATAGAATAGTAAAAAGTATAAATGGCTGCCATTAGTATCCATATAAAACGATTGTTTTTAATATTTGCTTTAAATAATGTATAGGACATATTATTTTCCCTCCTTACTATAGTAACGCATAAAGATATGTTCAAGCGTTTGTACAGAAGTGTCTATATCCGTTACTTGGCAATTGGATAAAGTGGTAAGCAAATGACTATAGTCGCCTGTTACAATAATTTCCACTTTGTTATCGTCTGCTGTTTTAAACTCTAAGCCACTATTCTTAATTTTATCAATCTCTGCCTTGTTTGCAAAAGTAATAAAAAAGCTTTTTTCTAGAGAGGCTTTAAGGGTTTTTATATCTTCTACGGCAACAATTTTTCCATCTCTAATAATAGCAACTCTTTCACAAGTTTTATCTACTTCATCAAACATATGAGAAGACATCAGAATGGTTTTTCCACGATTTCTTTCTTCTACAATTAACTCCACAAATCTTTTTTGCATCAATGGATCAAGTCCGCTAGTTGGTTCATCTAAAATAATTACTTCAGGGTCATGCATAAAGGCTGCAATTAAACCAACTTTTTGCTTCATTCCTTTTGACATCTTGCGAATTTTACGATCGCTTTCAAGTTCAAACCATTCAATAAGTTTGCTTTGGCGATTGCTATCGTAAACACCGCGCATATCTGCAATGAATTTTAAAAACTGTAAGCCTGTCATGTTATCAAAAAAGGCTATTTCTCCTGGAACATACCCAAGTTTCTCTTGGATTGTTGCAGCTTCTGTACGACAGTCTAGTCCATTAATGGTAGCGCTACCGCTAGTTGGATTTGTAAATCCCATTAAGTTACGAATGGTTGTGGTTTTTCCTGCTCCGTTAGGACCTAAGAACCCAAATACTTCTCCCTTTTTTACGTCAAAGGACACATCAAAAATACCTTTTCCGCTTGGATAAATCTTAGTAAGAGATTTTACTTCAATCATTATCTCCACTCCTTTTATTTGAAAAAATATGTAACAAAAATTATTACTGTTATATAATATCAGATAGTTATTTTTTTGTCAAGAGATTATATAACCATTCCTTGACGTGTTATATAATTATATAATAAAATATACTTGAGGTGACATAATTATGAATGGATTTGAAAAGCGTAGAGAAATTAAAAAAAATCAAATTATAGATGCACTTAAAGATTTGGTAATGGTTCGAAATTTTAAAGATATAGGTGTACGTGAAATAGCAGAGCGTGCAGGTGTTTCTCCAGCTTCCATTTATAACTTTTTTGGAAATAAAGATGAATTAGCAAAAGAGGTTTTTTATAAATATATGGAAGATGTAGGAGAAGAATTCAATATTATGGTTGATTCAGACTTACCTTTTAAGGAAAAAGTTAAAAGAATGTTTGATGACTCAATAAAATATCAAGAAAAGCTAAATGCTGAAGGCCTTCAGAATTTTGTATTAGAAGATCCTGCTTTTAAAAAGCATGTAGAAGAATATGCGCATAAGGTAACCATTCCAATGATGGTGAGATTAATTGATCAAGGGAAAGCCGAAGGGTATATCTCTAATGCGATCTCTATCAATACCATTATGTTGTTCACAAGTGCCCTTGCCAATATGTTTAGCAATCCTGAGATTAGAAATTATTGTGATATTGAAACAAGAAAAGAGTTGACACAGCTATTTTTATATGGGGTTTTTGGTGATGACAATAATACAAATTAGCAAAGAAGGTTGTTAGTAAGAAAGATACATTAAAAGAGCTAATAAATTTATTCAAAAAGATAATGAAGTAATATACTTTGTCGGTTTAATGTGGTATAATATTGCTACAAAAAGACTTAAATTAGGCATTAAATGGCTATAAACGGCATAATTTAAGTAGAAAGTAATATTAAACTAAAAAGGGGACAGGTATTATGAAGACATTAAACAAAAAGTATGGCTTGTGGACTTCAATAGCAATGGTTGTTGGTGTTGTTATTGGTTCAGGGGTATTCTTTAAAGCCGACGATGTATTGAAATTAACAGATGGTAATTTGATTTTAGCTTTAATTGCTTGGGTTATTGGGGCAATGGCCATGATTTTTGGAGCTTTGGTTTTTGCTGAATTTGCTCAACATATCCAAAAAGCTAATGGTGTAGTTGATTATTCGGAAGAAGCATATGGTAAAAGGTTTGCTTATTTGGTAGGTTGGTTCAAAGGTGTTTTATATTATACACCGCTGTCTGCAATTTTAGCATGGGTATCTGCAATGTACACACTTACACTTTTTGGCAGTGATAATCCAGTAAACTCTGGTTTAACTTGGATTATAGCAGGTATTTATTTATTAGCAGGATACATATTAAATTATTATTCAGCTTTATTAGCTGGAAAGTTTCAAGTAGCAACAACAATTATAAAACTAATTCCACTAATATTAGTTGGAGTAGTAGGTATTATATATGGGTTAGTAAATGGTGTAATGATTGAGAATTTTGAAGTTGCATCAAAAACTATAGGTAGTAATTTTAGTTCTCTTGCTTCAGCAGTTGTTGCAACGGCTTTTGCTTATGAAGGTTGGATAGTAGCAACTACTATAAATAATGAAATAAAAGATTCAAAGAAAAATTTACCTAGAGCCTTAACGATTGGTTCCATAGTTGTATTAATCGTTTATGTAGGGTACTTTTTAGGTATAGCAGGTGTATTACCGACGACGCAAATTATGGCAGAAGGTAATAATGCTGTTAGTATTGCAGCCAATACTTTATTTGGAAATACAGCTGCAACAATTTTAACAGCCTTTGTTGTAATTTCTTGTTTAGGAACTTTAAATGGATTAGTAATATCTTGTATTCGCACACCTTTCTCACTGGCTGTTAGAAATCAAGGGCCGATGCCTAAATTGCTAGCAAAGGTAGATGAAAAAACGGATATGCCAAAATACTCAGTGTTATTTGGATTAGTATTCTCATCAATTCATTTAACAATATGGTATGGAAGTTTTAACAATTGGTTTGGTGAATTTATTGCATTAGATGAAATTCCAATTGTATTAATTTACGGAATGTATATTTTCTTATATATTTGGTATATGGCTAAATTTAAACATTTAAAACTTTGGAAAAGATTCGGAGTTCCAATGTTAGCCATTATTGGATCTTTAATTATCGTATATGGTGGTATAAGAAATCCAAGTATTGGTCAATACTTAATCATTTGTATTGTTGTTATTTTATTAGGATTGTTCTTTTACAGAAAAGAAAATGTAATAGAAGAAAACAAATAAAGATAGTAATTCTGGTGCCCATAGGAACTGAATATATATTCATAAATAAAAATAGGGATACTTTATGTATCTCTATTTTTATTATTCATAGTCTATATGATGAAAATTCTTCTATTCTACGTCCTATCCAGAGTACATCTGAAAGAATATTAGTGTCACAATATGTTACATACCCTTCAAATGTATCACGTGTAAATACAAACCTAATGGAACCATAGTTACAAGGTCCATAAACGGGTTCATAAGGATGCATCCATGTACCTGTTAATACATTGCCTTGTAAAGTGCCTTCCATAAGTGTTTCCCTAATTTCAAAGGCTCCTAAGACTTTATTACCACGTTGATAAAACTTAATGGGTAAACGATTGGTCCGCCATATACCACTTATATTAATTGGTTCGACTTCATGTATATACAACTTCCCCACTCCTTGGGTGTAAACTAAAAATTCACTTTGGTATAATTTATGAGTAGTTACATCTAAATGTGAGTAGCCATAATTGTATTAAGGTTAAAGAATAAAAATCCTTGACTATATAATCAAAGAAACATGAGTAAATTGTTTACTATTGTGTGTAGTAAATGAATGTTGTATAATGACTTAAAGGAGTTGATACAATGAAAAGGTTTTCGGATTATAAGCCTAGTGAACATGGTTTAAATAAAGTTCTTGGAACTCTTGAAAGTGAAGTTATGGATGCTATTTGGCGAAAAGGTAGTGAAGTAACTGTTCGAGAAATATTTGATAAATTAGCTTTATCAAAAGATATTGCCTACACAACTGTTATGACCATTATGGTACGATTAGCAGATAAAAATATATTAGATAGAAGAAAAGATGGAAAAACATTATACTTTATACCATTTCTATCAAAGGAAGAATTCACCAGTAAGATGGTTGGCAATGTCGTGGATAGTTTATTAGAAGATTTTGCTGAGGCTACTATGGCTCACTTTATATCCCGAGTAAAAAAAGGGGATCGTCAAACAATAGAAAAACTAGAACAACTATTGGCACTTAGTGAGGATGGTGAGGCAAATGGCATCTAATTTTCACGCTTTTTTTTCTCATGTTTTATTTGGGATTACTTTGGTATTTCCAATAATTTTTTTAAGTCTAAAGGCTTTTAAAATAAAAAATCCTAGACAAAGAATGGGTTTTTATACCTTGGGATTGGTCCTGCCTTTAATTAGTTTAACACTTTTTTATACCATACTAACAAAGCGATGTGAAATGGGCTATATTAGAAATTCAAATTATTTTTTTGATTTGATTTGTAAAGTAGGTATTAATTTTATATTTTTTATTGGCCCTATAATATTAGGTTTAATACTATTGGCTTTAATTAAAGGGGTAATAGGTGGAATTTTATTATATAGATTTAGGCTAGAGGATAGAGGGTGTTGCCCAGAAAAGATAAGAGTAGAAAAAATTATTACAGAACGCTGTATGTATTTAAATCAGAAGGTTCCAAGGGTATTACTTAGTAGAAAAGATGGATTTGCAGCCATGGTTATGGGATGGGTAAATCCTGTTATTATTATAAATAGTGTGATGGTAAATGAATTAAGTGACAGTGAGTTAGACATGATGATAACCCATGAACTTATCCATATACGTCGAGGGGATTGTTTTATTGGATGGTTTTTTCATTTGATAAGAGATATTATGTTTTTTAATCCATTAAGTACACTACTTTTAAAAAATTATTTAACTGAGAGAGAACGTTTATGTGATAAAGAAACCGCTGAACTTCTGGGGAATCCTCGTGCATATGCAGCAACTTTATTAAAAGTATGGCGCATCCTTGTAGACAAAGAAGATCAAGTTGTAAGAACAGTAGTAAGTTTTATTGGGAATAAAAATGAAATGGAGTACCGTATTTTAAGTTTGGTTTCAGGAGAAATGGTAAATCCAAAATTATCCTTTAAAAAGCTAATGGCAATAAAAATTATTATTATAACCCTTGTAGTGACAATGGTGAGTTTGATTTGTTAGGATTGTATAAGTAAGGAAGATAAAACTTGTGTAAAAAAATATAAATTTTACTTGTAATTTTGCAGAAGAAAGAATATAATAATAACACTACTACAATGCGTAGTAGTTTGTTTTTGAAATGAAGTACTACATAAAGTAGTAGAAAAAGGGAGGAAGTTTTAAATGCCAAAGAAATTTGTTAGTAAAAAAGAACAATTTACACAAGAACAAAAAAGTAAATTGCCAGTGCTCCTTGGAATTATAGGGATTGTTTTAATTGTTGGAGTAGCCTTTATAGCTTTAAATTCCAATGATAATGAAGGAGATAATAATTATTTTGGAAGTCCAGTAGCAACTTCCCGTTCCTATGTGGGAGAATTAATATCTATGACAACAATTGCCCCTACAGTTGAAAATGGTCAAATAAAAATACCTCTAGAAGTTGTTGATACAAATAATATTGTATCTTTTGAACTGGAGAATAATGAAAATGTATTAGTACCTTTAATGGCATATATTACACCTACAGGAAGGTTATTTGCTGGTAGTAGTATGTGTGAACCTTGTCGTGGAAGGACATTTTCTTTAGCAGGAGAAACCCTTGTATGTGATACTTGTCGTACAACTTATAGTATAGAAAACCATAGCTTTATATCTGGAGCACCATCTTGTGGGTCCTATCCACCAGTTAATTTGAATCCTATAGTTGAAAATGGAACTATTATTATTGAACTTGAAGAAGTTTTAAATTGGAGAATTAGAGCATAATGTGCCTTTGTGAAGGAGTGACAAAATATGAATGAGATTAAAGTAGACAATAAAAAAAGAAAGTTCGATATAGGAAACTTAATTTATGTTGCATTAATCATTGTAGTCCTTTTGTTTGGGATGAACAGATTAGGCATTACTCAAGGGTTTTTAGCAGGTACAAATACAGATACAATGCGTCAACTGGGATTAGAATACTATATGGATCATTATGGTGAACAAGTAGGAGCAGAGGAACCGGAAGCAGTCATAAGAAATTTTGGCTGTCATCGAGAAATTCACATATATGAAGGGGACCAATTAAAGATTAGATTATCTTTTTTTAATGGTAGAGTAAGCGAAATTTAGTTTTTGAATGAATAGAGGTGGAAATGTGTTTAAAAACAAGAAGTTAAATCATATAGCTTTTGGTTTGCTAGCAATAATATTAGTAGTGGGTGTAACAACTGGCGTGAAAATTATACAAGGTAGAAACAATGAACTCTTTACTACAGAAAATACAGATGAAATTGACGTAGATATTCTTTTTGGAGAGAATGATTCAAACACAGAAGAAGCAATAGATGAAAAAGAAGAAATAGAAAGTGATATTCTTGATGAAGTTACTGAAGGAGAAAAACCAGTAACTTCTAATGAAAATAGTAATCCAACAATAATACCAGAAAGTAACAATACAAATGGGAATCAAAATGGCAATAGTGGGTCCCCATCTATAAGTGAAACTATTACTGCGACAAACCCTAATGTATCTGAACCGGCACCTACTACCCAATCACCTTCAATACAAGATGCACCCCAGCTTTATAGAGAGGCAGTAGTAGAAAGTTTTGATGATGATGAATTAGGGAAAAAGGCTCTGGCATATTTCAGAAACAAATATGGGGATCATCCAGGTGCAAAAGATGCAAAAGCAGAAGTAGTAAATTTTGGGTGTCATATGGAAATCTATATCCATAATGATGAAGAAGTGTTTTTAGGATTAGCTTACTTTGATGGTGAGTTCTATGAGTTTCAATACTAAAATTATTACAAAATAGTAGCAGTTAAATAGAGGTGAAAAAATGAGTATATTTCAGATTGCTTTAAGTAACTTAAAACGTAGAAAAATGAAAATGCTTTTTCTAATGATGGGATTAGTTGTTGGAGTAGCGACAGTTATAGCTTTTCTAAATATTATAGAAGCAATGAATAAAGATTTAGGGGATAGAATTGATGAATTCGGTGCCAATGCCATTTTACTTCCTCGTACAGAAGGAATGGAAATGAGTTATGGTAATGCCATGGTCTCGGATTTAACTTTTGATGTCCAAAAATTAACAATGGAAGATATCCCACCTATTTTTACTTCATCCGTTGCTGAGTACATTAATATAGTATCACCAAAACTAGTAGGAGCTGTAGATATTAAAGGTCAAAAGTCTTTAATTGTAGGTATAGAAACGAAACAAGAGTTTTCACAAAAGCCGTGGTTTTCATTGAGATATCAAGAAGGTGTTGCACCAGGAGATAGGGTAGGCGATTTGGCTCTGCTGGAATTGCCTGAAGATCGTTTAATTCTTGGGTTATCGGCTGCAAGGGCATTTAATGTGCAAATTGGTGATGCATTAGAAATAGATAATAGGATTTTTTATGTTTATGGTGTATTAGATGAACTTGGAAGTGAAGAAGATGGCCTTATATTTGCTAATTTGACAGTGGTTCAAAATATTCTTAATAGACCTGGTGAACTTTCTATGATAGAGATTTCAGCATACTGTAATTACTGTCCTATAGAGGAAGTTACAATGGGATTAGAAGAAGCCATTCCTAATGCCCGTGGCATTCCTTTAAGACAAGCAGCTCTTTTTAGGGAAGAGACAATTGAACAATTTTCAGCTTTTGGTTATGCCCTATCAGGGA
This sequence comes from Natranaerovirga pectinivora, assembly GCF_004342165.1. Lineage (NCBI taxonomy): Bacteria > Bacillati > Bacillota > Clostridia > Lachnospirales > Natranaerovirgaceae > Natranaerovirga > Natranaerovirga pectinivora. The sequence continues at coordinate 201,727 of NZ_SMAL01000002.1, forward strand.
TGGTACTTTTAATTGCAGCATTAGTTGTTTTAATATCTATGTTATCTTCTATTAATGAAAGAACCAGAGAAATTGGTATATTTAGAGCTATTGGGTTCCGTCAGCGTCATATTATACAAATTATTTTCTTAGAAGTTGGAATGGTTAGTATTTTAGGTGGTGTTCTTGGATTTGCTTTTGGAAGTCTAGGCGCAAAATATGCAGGTCCTTACCTAGCAGGAATCCAAAGTGGTGTGCCTATTCAGTTTAATTTATTATTACCAGCAGTGTTGTTATCAACAAGCTTAGCAATCATAGTAAGTGCATATCCAGCTATAAAAGCTGCAAAGCTTGACCCGGCAGAAGCACTACGTTTTTTATAAATGTATTCACAGTGAAACTAATTATAAGGAGGCATAAGAATGTCTGAAATAATGATTTCGTTAAAAGAAGTTAAAAAAACATATAAATCTATGGGAGATGAAGTCCAAGCTTTGCGGTCTGTAAGCTTTGACGTTATGAAAGGTGAATCCATTAGTGTAATGGGGCACTCAGGTTCAGGAAAAAGTACCATGTTATCCATTATTGGTGCTTTAAATCCACCTACTTCTGGAACCATAGAAATAGATGGCATTGATATATACAAATTATCACAAGAAAAAAGAGCTGACTTTAGAAGAGAATACTTAGGATTTGTATTTCAGCAATTTCAATTAATACCTTATTTAACAGCTATTGAAAATGTAATGTTACCTTTAACAACTACAAAAAGATCTAATAAAGAAAAAAGAGAGATGGCAGCAGACGTATTGGGTCGTGTTGGCTTGACTGAGAAAATGAACCGCTTACCAAACCAGCTTTCAGGAGGAGAGCAAGAAAGAGTTGCCATTGCAAGAGCTATTGTAAATGAGCCACCTCTTATCTTAGCAGATGAACCTACTGGTAGTTTAGATACTAAAACAGGTGATGAAATTATGGCGTTGTTTCAACAGTTAAATGAAGAAGGGTTAACTGTATTAATGGTAACGCATAATCCGGATAACACCCGTTATATGGGGCGAACGATAATGATGAAAGATGGTAAATTATCATTAGACTAATAATTTTATATAAAAGTATAAGGGAGGGATAAAGTGAAACTTCATAATATAATATTAAACAATCTCCGTAGACGTAAAGCAAAAATGTTATTTGTGTTGTTAGGGTTAATTATTGGAATTGCTACAGTTGTTTCTGTATACGGAGTAGTTGAGACAATGAAAATAGAGATGACAAGACAAGTAACTGAATTTGGTGTAAATGTTGTAATTACACCAGATGCAGGAGGCTTAACATTCTCTTATGGTGGGATAACATTGCCTGAGATTATGTATGATGTTGAACAACTAACAACAGAAGATGTTTCTAAAATTGAAGCATTACCATCTAGTGATATGATAAGAATTATTGCTCCAAAATTATTAGGATTTAATTCTTTAGAAACGGGGCAAAGGATCATGGTAGTTGGGGCTAACCTTCAAGAGGAATTTTTAATTAAGCCTTGGTTAAGAATTGATGACGGGATGGAAATGTCAGATTCACAAGCTTTGGAGATAAGTCCCTTACAAGGTGAAGATAAGAAAATGGACTTTGAACTCATTGATTTAAGTCGTCAAGATTTAGAAAGACTTACTATTTCAAATGAACAAATTATAGTGGGAGCTGTAATAGCAGATTCACTTAATATTAAAGAAGGAGATTTTCTAGTTATTTCAGATAAAGAATTTGAAATAAGTGCTATTCTACTAGAAAGTGGTTCTACGGAAGACCAACAAATTTTCATGAATCTTGTTGCTGCTGGAGAGTTGTTAGGGCGGCCTGAAGAGATTACTGTAATCGAAATGGCAGTAGATTACTTCAAAGGATCAGAAGAAGCACTGCTTTTAGAATTAGAAAGAGAACTTCCACATACCTATGTGACAAGTCTTCGTCAAGAAACTTTAAGAAGAGATGAGATGTTAATGAGATTGGTTCGTTTTGGAATGTCCATATCCCTACTTGTATTATTGGTAGGAATGTTAGTAGTTGGATTAACAATGCTAAGTTCTGTCAGGGAAAGAACCAATGAAATTGGTGTGTTTAGAGCTATAGGATTTAGAAAGTCTGATATTGCTAAGATGATTGTTCTTGAAGGTGTTATAATAAGTACAGTGGGTGGAATTATTGGATATTTTATTGGTATGTTTATTGCAAGTTATGCTGGACCATATTTAGCAGGAATGGATATACAGATTCCTTGGAGATTGGATATTTTATTATTAGCAGTTGGATTAGCAATTGTAATTGGTTTGGTTTCAAGTCTTTATCCAGCTCGCAAAGCTGCAAATTTAGATCCTGTTGAAGCGTTAAGATTTATATAGAAAAAATAAAACTGAGAGGTTTAGGCCTCTCTTTTTTTGATATAAATAAATTGTTGTAATTTATAAGGTAGCTTTGTAGTACCATTGAGATATTTAATTAAATTAAAAAATAAAGTATAATAAGTAGAATAGAATTCTATTCTATTTATTTCTACAAGACTAAGAATTGAAGTTAAAGACTATACGTACTGACCAAATTGGTGTTATAAATATTAATAAAGTGGCAAAGGGTGCAATTCTTTGTGTTCCAGGAGAGTAATTAACATCATAAGGAATTTGAGCCTTTAATAAAGCAGCTTGAGCAGTTAATAAGAGTTCTTGATTAACAAGTTCTCCATTAATTGCTTTTTGGAATGCTGCTGTTGCAAGGAGAGATAAAAGTTTATCAAGATTATTGTTATGTGGAGTCATATTGAACCAACTATTATCCTTTTTTATATTATATTCATAGACAAAGGATTTATTTCTAGTAAATAATGAATGGAGCATAAAGAGATGAAAAAATTTAAAAAGACTTATATTGAAATTACTAATATATGCAATCTTAGTTGTAGTTTTTGCCCGCCTACAAAAAGATTAAGTCAATACATGGATATTGATACCTTTACTAATATATTAGAGCAGATTAAAGGATATAGTAAACATCTTTACTTTCATGTAAAAGGAGAACCTTTATTACATCCCCAACTAGAAAAATTATTACAGATTAGTTATGAGAAAGAATTTTATGTTAATATTACAACCAATGGTACATTAATTAATTTAGTTAAAGATAAAATATTAGAGATACCTTCATTAAGACAGGTGAATTTTTCTCTCCATAGTTTTGAGGATGAAAAAGGCTCTGAAAAAATGTTAGAGTATATGAATTCCATCATATCTTTTTCAAAGGATGCAATTAAAAATAACATAATAATTTCTTTAAGGTTATGGAACCTTCAAAAGGATAATGCAACCAATACTCAAAAGAAAAAAAATCGTCAAATGCTAGAAATAATTGAAAAAGAATTTAATTTAGATTTTCAAATCGAAGAAAAAGTAGAACCTGGAAAAGGTATTAAGATAGAAGAGCGATTATATATTAATCAAGAAAGTCAATTTAATTGGCCTGATTTACAAATACAAGAAATAAGTTCAAAAGGCTTTTGTCACGGTCTAAGAAATCAAATCGCTATTTTAGTTGATGGAACAGTGGTGCCTTGTTGTCTTGATGGTGAAGGCATTATGGATTTGGGTAATTTGAAAAACTCTTCATTCAAAGAGATTATAGAAAGTAAAAAAGCAACAGATATATATAATAGTTTTTCTAATGGAGAAGTAATTGAAGCGTTGTGTAGAAAGTGTGGTTATAGATTAAGATTCAGCCAGGTTAAAAGTTAGATTCTTTTGAGAATCTAACTTTTTTAGAATTAAAGCATATAAAAAGCGATAAAATATATATATACAGTAATTAAGGGGCGATTATATGCTATTAGATATTCCAAAAACAGAGAGAGTAGATTTTAATGGTGGATATGGCGTTATAAAAGTAGATACATTTAATCAACGGATAAAGATTGTTGCCTTTGAGGGTGATATAGCATTCTTGTTAGAAAAGATTGAGATTATTGCAAAGAAAGTTAATGCAGGGAAGATTTTTTATATTGGTGGCGAGGCTGATATTAAAGTATTTAAAAAAAATAATTTTATTATGGAAGCTAAAGTTTATAGTTTTCTAAAAGGGGAACCTGGATACTTTTTATCTAAATTTTTAAAACAAGAAAGAAAGATGAGTTTGTATGTCCCAGAGGAAGAAGAGGTATTAATTAGATCAAGAGATTATATAAAAGACAATTATGAATATATAATATATGACAAATACGAGATAAGGGATGCCTGTGAAGAAGATGCTGAACAATTGGCACGTTTATATAAAAGTGTGTTTGAAACTTATCCATCACCTATGAACAATGGAGAGTATATAAAATATGCTATGAAAAACCATGTGTATTTTAAAGTAATTACTTATAACAACAGGATTATAAGCTCTGCTTCAGCAGATATGGACCCTGAAAATTATAATGCGGAAATGACAGATTGTGCAACAGAAGTAGAACATAGAGGACAGGGGTTAATGGGAAGATTAATATTAGAATTAGAAAAAGAAATGAGAAGAAAAAATTATAATGTGTTTTATAGTACAGCAAGGTCTATCTCAGCAGGAATGAATATTATATTTGCCAAACATAATTATGAGTATGGGGGTAAGCTAGTTAATCATTGTCATATTTGTGGAGGATTTGAAAATATGAATATATGGGTTAAAGTTTTATAGATTGATGCTTATTGATATGTAAAGAATAGGTTAATAATTTGGTAGGTTGAATCCCATTGATGCCCAAAGGCATGTATAAGTATAGCCAATGGTATAACTATTTTAATGGAGACCAAAGGTAAATTGTTTGAATATAATGAAGTAAAATATAAAATTGGAGATTATTATGTATCCAGTCTATCCTTATTATAGTAGAAAAGAAGAGTGTGAAGATCTGCCGATACCCTTTCCACCTCAAAGTCAAGCAAGGCCAGGTTTTGAATATAGAATGATTCCTAATCCTATATCGGATTATGATGGTTACGTAGGTTCAGGTAAATTAAGAGGAAAAGTAGCTATTATTACAGGTGGAGATAGTGGAATTGGAAGAGCTGTAGCTATTGCATTTGCAAAAGAAGGAGCAGATATAGTAATAGTATATCTAAATGAACACAGAGATGCTATGGATACAAAAAGAAGGGTTAATGATTTAGGTCAAGAATGCTTGCTTTTTGAGGCAGATTTGAGATTAGAAAATGAGTGTGAAGAAATGGTTAGAAGAACTATGGAGTTTATGGGGAGAATTGATATACTTGTAAACAACCATGCCATTGCCTATCAAACTTTAAGTGTTCTTGATATGACTCAAGAGCAATTAGAAGATACATTTACTACAAATTTATTTTCATATATCTATTTGATTAAGGCAGCCTTTCCATATTTGGAAACTGGTAGTAGCATCATTAACACATCATCAATTGTTGGAGTAAAAGGCAATTCAGGTGCAATGGATTATGCTGCTTCAAAAGGTGCCATAATAAACCTTACAAAATCACTAGCAATGTCTTTGGTAAATAATGGCATTCGTGTGAATGCTGTTGCGCCAGGACCTGTATGGACACCTTTGGTTGTATCCACATTTCCGCCTAATACTGTGTCAGAGTTTGGAAGGAATACTCCTTATAAACGAGCTGCTCAACCTTTTGAAATTGCACCTGCATATGTGTATTTGGCTTCGGAAGATTCAGGATATGTAACGGGTCAAGTGATACCTGTTACAAATGAAATCTTATAAACAGTTTATTTAAACCACTTATTTAATAGGTGGTTTTTATGCTATAATTAAGAAAAGTTATTGGAAGGTGATGGTAATGGAATATAAAAGATTTAATAATAGTGTGGTCATAAGAATTGATCCTAAAGAAGAAGTTGTTGAATGTATAAAAGCAATTTGTGACAAAGAGCAAATAAAAGCAGGTTCATATACAGGTCTTGGTGCAGCAGATGAGATTACAGTGGGATTATTTAATACGAAGGAAAAAAAATATTATTCTAAAACCTTTAGTGGCGATTATGAAATCACAAGTTTGGTAGGTAGTGTATCTACAATGAATGGAGAAACCTATTTGCATACCCATATTAATATTTCTGATGTGGAGATGAATGTATTTGGTGGCCATTTGAATAAAGCAGTTATTAGTGGTACTTGTGAGATAGTATTAACAATAATTGATGGACAAGTAGAAAGAGAATTTAATGAACAAATAGGTTTAAATTTGTATAAGTTTTTGTAGAAAGCAGTAAGTAATAAAAAGCTAGAGAATAGGCAATCCTAATAGTAATTAATTTAACTTAAGCTTAGCTTTGAAAGAGCCTAAAGCTTCCATTGAAAACAAAAATTTCAAGCCCTAAAATAATGGTGTGGAGGGATTAAATGTTAGGATTGGACTTAAAAACATACTGCAATAGTGAATATAATGTGCTTAAAAAGGTGATAGTATGTGAACCTAAATATATGACCATACGAGAAGCAATTAATGAAACTCAAAAACACTATTTAGATGAAAATATACAAATTAATATTGCTATGTTACAACATAATAAATTTGTTGAACAACTGAAGTTAAATGGGGTTGATGTAATCATGTTACCTCCTCTTAATAAATATCATGAGCAAGTTTTTACTAGAGATATTGGATTTGTTCTAGGAGAAACAGTTTTTGTTGCAGATATGGCTAATGAAGCTAGAGTTGGTGAAGAGGATGCACTGAAAAATTATTTGGAAGGCAATATGATTTCTTACTTTAATTTAATTGGTGACGAAATTGAAGGCGGTGACGTAATTATTGATGGTAAGACCGTCTATATAGGTCTGAGCGAGAGAACCAACCAAAATGCCATTAATCATTTACAAAGACTTCTTACAGATTATGAAGTTGTAACCATTGATTTTAGAGAAAAGTATTTACACTTAGATTGTGTTTTTAATATTGTCTCTGAAAATGAAGCATTGTATTATCCCCAAGCATTAAATGAAGATACAATAAAATTTTTAGAAAGTAGATATGACTTAATTCAAGTGAGTAAGGAAGAGCAATTTTCTTTAGGAACCAATGTGTTTTCTATTGGTAATAAGAAGGTCTTTAGTTTGCCTGAGAATAGAAATGTGAATGCTGCTCTTAGAAGTCGTGGGTTTAATGTAATAGAAGTAGAATTCTCAGAGATTATTAAATCAGGTGGTTCATTTAGATGTTGTACTATGCCCCTTTTAAGAAAGGGCTAAATAAAAAATATTGATACAAAAACTTCTTAAATGTTTAAGAGGTTTTTTTATTTTTCTAATAGTTGTCTGGTGTAAAGAAAAAGATATTTGAACATATAATGAATAAGTCAGACCTACATTTTAATAATTCATACAGCAAATAATAAAAAGGAGTTGCGGTAATGGATGATAATACAAAATTAATAAAAGTTCAAGAAACGGTTGACGTATTGGTTCAAAAAGCGCAAAAAGCATTAGATGAATTTATGTTAATGGAGCAAGATCAGATTGATAAAATTGTAAAAGAAATGGCACTAGCCGGGTTAGATCAACATATGTATTTGGCTAAACTTGCATTTGAAGAAACCCAAAGAGGCATATATGAAGATAAGATTATAAAAAACCTGTTTGCAACAGAATACATTTATCATAGTATAAAATACGAGAAAACCGTAGGCATCATTGAAGAAAATGAAGAGGAGGATTATATGGAAGTAGCCGAACCTGTAGGCGTGATTGCAGGTGTTACGCCAGTTACAAACCCAACTTCAACAACTTTATTTAAATCAATAATAGCAATGAAAACAAGAAATCCTATTATTTTCGCATTCCACCCTTCTGCTCAACATTGTTCTTCAGAAGCGGCTAGGATTTTAAAAGAAGCAGCAATCAAAGCAGGAGCGCCTCAGGATTGTATTCAATGGGTAGAAGAACCATCCCTAGAAGCCACGCAAAAATTAATGAATCATCCAGAAGTAGCGTTAATATTGGCGACTGGAGGTTCAGGAATGGTAAAGTCAGCCTATTCAACAGGAAAACCTGCGTTAGGTGTTGGACCTGGTAATGTTCCTTGCTTCATAGAAAAATCAGCAAATGTTGAAAGAGCCGTAACAGATTTAATTTTATCAAAGTCTTTTGATAATGGAATGATTTGTGCTTCTGAGCAAGCTGCCATTATTGAATCAAGTATTTATGAAAAAGTGACCAATTATATGAAAAAGCAAAACTGTTATTTTGCGACGAAAGAAGAGATAGAAAAAATTGAATCTGTGGTTATAAATGTAGGGAAAAAAGTTGTTAACTCCAATATTGTAGGGAAATCACCTTACGAAATAGCAAAAATGGCCAATATAGAAATTCCACAGGATACTAAAGTGTTATGTTGTGAAATAGATGGCGTAGGTGAAAAACATTTGCTATCCTATGAAAAATTATCACCAGTATTAGCGGTAGTAAAAGCAAAGGATGCTAACGAAGGTATAAAAATGTCAGAGATTATGGTTGAATTAGGAGGTCTAGGCCATTCCTCTGTTATTCATTCTAATGATGAAGACATTATTGATGGGTTTTCAAAAAAGTTAAAAACAGGAAGAATAATAGTAAATTCACCTTCTACCCATGGTGCCATAGGGGATATATATAATACGAATATGCCCTCTTTAACTTTAGGCTGTGGATCTTATGGTAAAAATTCTACAACATCTAATATTACAGCTGTTAACTTAATTAACAAGAAAAGGGTGGCAAAAAGAAAAGTAAATATGCAATGGTTTAAAATTCCTGAGAAAATCTATTTTGAATCAGGATCTGTTCAATATTTAAGTAAAATGCCAAATATAAGTCGTGCTTTAATTGTTACGGATCCTTATATGAGAGAATCTGGATATGTAAAGAAAGTATTATATTATTTAAGAAAACGACTTGATTATGTACATTGTGAGATATTTAGTGATGTAGAACCAGATCCATCTCTAGAAACGGTTTATAAAGGAACCGAATTAATGAATGGTTTTCATCCAGATGTCATTATTGCATTAGGAGGCGGTTCAGCCATAGATGCAGCAAAGGGTATGTGGTTGTTCTATGAACATCCTGAAGCAAACTTTAACAATATGTCTCAGAAGTTTATGGATATTCGAAAAAGAGTTTATAAATTCCCTAAGATGGGTAAGAAAGCAAAATTTGTAGCAATTCCTACCACATCAGGATCAGGATCAGAAGTAACCTCATTTGCGGTTATTACAGATAAGGAAAAAAATATAAAGTATCCTCTAGCTGATTATGAATTGACACCAGATGTTGCCATTATTGACCCCGATTTTGTTATGACGGTACCACCTAAAGTAACGGCCAATACGGGATTAGATGTTTTAACTCATGCAATAGAAGCCTATGTTTCTATCTTAGCATCAGATTACACAGATGCCTTAGCCTTAAAAGCCATTCAACTGATTTTTGATTATCTTCCAAAAGCTTACAATAATGGCAATGACAAAGTTGCAAGGGAAAAAGTTCATAATGCTTCTTGCATTGCAGGAATGGCTTTTACCAATGCTTTTCTAGGGATTAATCATTCTTTAGCTCATAAGTTAGGGGGAGAATTTCATATTCCTCATGGGGCTGCCAATGCTATATTATTGCCTTATGTGATTGAATACAATGGTGTTGAAACACCGACTAAATTTGTTTCTTTTCCAAAGTATGAGAAATATATTGCTCCTGAAAAGTATAGTGAGATATCAAGACATTTAGGGCTAGGAGCTTCCACACCTCAGGAAGGTGTAAAATCCCTTATTAAAGCCGTAAGAGATTTAATGAAGGAAGTGGATGTCCCTCAAAGCATAAAAGACCACGGTATTGAAGAAAATATCTTTTTATCTAAAGTAGAGTATTTAGGGGATAAGGCCTTTGAAGATCAATGTACCACATCAAATCCTAGATTGCCTTTAGTATCTGAATTGGTTGCTCTTTATAAACGTGCTTATTATGGTGAATAGACTATTATCTCACCCCATATTATTTGTGGGGTGTTTTTTTTAACAAATATTTGTTGAAAGAATATAGGAAAGCATGTACAATACAATAGGAAAGAAATTGGAAGAGAAAGACATGAATAGGTGATATTGTGAAAAAAGCAATAGATTTTTATAATGAAGGGTACAATTGTGCAGAGGCAATAATAAAGGGATACAACACAGAACATAATAAAAGTATTCCAGTAGCCCTAGGAAGTCCTTTTGGGTCTGGAATGACTATTGGAAGCACTTGTGGTGCCATCACAGCGGCCCTTATTGTTATTGGTGCTTCAAAAGGAAGAGAAGATTCTAAAGAAATAAATGAAACAAGAAAAGATACCAAGGCTTTATTAAAAAAAATAAAAGATAAGTATGGTTCACTTGAGTGTATTGAACTTAAAAAACAAGGTGTGCCTTGTGAAAATCTTGTTGAAGATGCATATAATATTCTTAACGAAATTGTAACAAAAGAAGGAATGTAGATAATTATAAAATTATGTTGTTGGTGCAGTGGCAAATGTTATTGTAGTGGAAAAGGCAAGTGGCTTATATGATATCTTTTGGTCCTTCATTTTATTGTGGGAATGAGTGTTTAATAGGGTTATTATCTAATAGATTGGATTGAATTAGGGCGTAAATAATCTGTATAGACACCTGTGACTTTATTGGCTTTTAATGTGGATAATGTTTTGTTAAAATTAATGGTATGTGCATAACTAGGCACATTTAGATAATACAGATTCCTAGGTAATAGGGTTAAGGCTCTAAGTAAGGGCATACTAACAGCAAAAACTTCATTGCCTTCTAGGAAGTGAAATAAACTTGTATCAGAAGTAGCAAGGTTATAAAGTGCAGGAATAACATAAGAATACCCTAAATATCTAATATATTCATAATCATGAAATGAATAGAGATGAGGGATGAATTTGTGTTGTATCTTTGGATGATGGTCTTTTATATACTTTAATAATCGAATATAATCTTTTTTAATATCTGCGATGATATAGATACTTGGATGAAAAATAAGCCATTGCTCAAGTCTATTGAGATCTAAGAGAGTAAGATTCAAAAGGGTGTCTTTGTTTAAGAACTCTTCTAAAGAATATTGTCTAGAGGTATTCATAAACAACCATCTAGGTGTAGAATCCCAATCATGTATACAGACAGGATAACCATCTGTTGTCCAGTGAAAATCTAATTCAATAAGTTTGAAGCCATTCATATAACTATTGTTTAGGGCCTCTAAAGAATTTGTATAAGGAATGCCATAAATAGACCCGCCTGCATGGGCGATAAGGGTCTCAAGTGGAGGTGTTCTTTTAATTTCGTGTAAATAGTGAATACCCATAAATTCCTCCAAGGTTTTTCTTATAATAATATACGAAAGTACAGAAGGATAAGTGATAGGTAATCAATCTGTAATTACTAATAAAATAATAGTGAAACGCTTGATTTATACCTTATATTCATATATGATAACTAGAGAAATAAAATATTATAGAGGTGCTGATTATGTTACATGCTTTTTCTAGAACAGAAATGCTTATTGGTAAAGAAGGACTTGAGAAATTAAAAAATTCAACGGTAGCAGTTTTTGGAATAGGTGGCGTAGGTACTTATGCTGTTGAAGGATTGGTTAGAAGTGGTGTTGGAAAACTCATTTTAGTAGATGATGATGATGTATGTCTTACAAATATAAACAGGCAATTACATGCCACACGTAAAACAATTGGTAAACCTAAAGTAGAAGTAATGAAAGAAAGAATTTTAACCATTAATCCAAAAGTAGAAGTTGTAGCGTATCAAGAGTTATACACTGCTGAAACTGCTGAAAAATTATTATCAGATGACTATGATTATGTTATTGATGCCATAGATATGGTTACGTCTAAATTAGATTTGATTGAAAGATGTAACAATAAAAAAATTCCTATTATAAGTGCAATGGGCGCAGGAAATAAGATGAATCCTGCTATGTTAGAAGTGTCAGATATTTATAAGACAAGCATATGTCCATTAGCAAAAGTAATGAGAAAAGAACTGAAAAAAAGAGCTATAAAAAAATTAAAAGTTGTTTATTCAAAAGAAGCACCATTAACGCCTATAGCCTTAGAAGGGGATTGCAAAACCAATTGTATATGCCCAAATAAAGATAGAACTTGTGTAACAAGAAGACAAATTCCAGGAAGTATGTCTTTTGTGCCATCTGTTTCTGGGTTGATTATTGCTTCAGAAGTTGTAAAAGATTTAATAGGGTATAAAGGATAGTTATACAAACTAATATACTCCCCTTGTTGAAAGACAATCATTGTTGATTGTCTATCTGTAAGGGGAGTATATTGTTTTTTAGAATAGTTCTATAAAAATAATGCTAGATAGAACGCTTCACATTACCAAGATCCTTCCGTGGAATACATTTAAAATAAATTAATATAATTATATATATTAAAGCAAGAATAATACAGTTAGCAAATAAAATTAATAAAGATCCTGTTAAATATTGTATGTAATTATAATAGATATAGCTAATTAATATAGAAGATATAACTGCAGCAAAGATTGGTTTTAATAACCATTTTGAAATATCAAATTTAACTGTAGTTACTTTTACAATCTTTATTAAATTTAATAAGGTGATTATCAAACTACTTACTAACAATCCCCATAGGTAACCTTTAAGGCCAGCAATTGGTATAACAAAGATTGTAAATACAATGCGAATGCCTAATCCAATAGTATTATTTCTAAAAGTAATAAGTTCATAATCTAAGCCATTTAATATACTAGCTAGTGTGGTATTAAGATATATAAATGGACATAGCCAAGCAAGTATCACTAAAAGATTTCCAACAAAGGGCTCATTGTATATTCGCGTGCCCATTGGTTTACCAAATACAATAAAAATACATGTGCTAATAATACCTATAAGTAAGGAATACTGTAGTGTCTTTGATGTTGTATGTTTGATGGTGTTCTTGTTCTTTGCGGCACTGGCTTCAGAAACTGCTGGCAAGAGCAGGAGAGATAATGAATTTGTAAAGACAGAAGGAAACATTACCAAGGGTATTGCCATTGCAGTTAACATACCATATAAACTTAGAGCATTAGAATGGGTCATACCAAATAGTTGTAACCTTGAAGGGATCAAGATTGTTTCTACACTAGATAAAATCGTAATCAATACCCTATTTGCTGTTAGAGGGATGGCAATAGTTGCAATATTGTTGGCAATTTTTCTGTAAGAATTATAATTAGAGCATCTCTCTTCAGTGTTTTTTCCTATGGATACTCTATAAGAAATAATAACATAGAAACAAGTGATTATTTCTCCTAATGCCATACCTATTACTGCCATAGCACAAGCAAACTCTAATCCTTTAGGAATAAAGGTACTTGCTAACAAATAAACAGCAGCAACTCTTATAATTTGTTCAATTAATTGTGAACTAGCAGGGATAAAGGTTTTCTTTAAACCATAAAAGTATGCTTTAACAGAGGAGCCTATAGCTGTAAATGGAACTGTAAAAGCAAGGATTTTTAATGAAAGTAAAGTTCTAGGTTCTTTTAATAAATTATAACTAATAAATTCACTAAATACGTATATAATGATAGAAAGTATTAGTGATAAAACCAATGTTATAAATGTGGCTGTATTGATGATGCGGGACATATTTTTAGTGTTATTAGAAGCCCTTTGTGCAGCTACAAGTTTTGATATAGCAGTAAACAATCCAGAGCAACATATGGTATAACAAATCATAAACACAGGAAAAATTAATTGAAATATCCCCATTCCTTCAGAGCCGATAAGATTAGACATATATATTCGATATAAGAATCCTATAACTTTAGTAATAAGCCCTGCAATAGTTAATATAATAGCCCCTTTAATGATGGAATCTTTTTTGTTTCTTTTCATATACAATCGCCTATGCTTTTTCTATCTATTTAAGAGAAATATATTCTAATAGGCTTGTCATTATGTATTTATTTCAGTATGATAAAAGATAAGTAAATAAAGAAAAATTAATTGTAAGGAGACTACGAGATGATATATATCTTTTTAATTGCATTATTATTTGTATTGGATCAAGTTATAAAAGTCAAGATGGATAAAACCAGAGCATTACATAAAGATGAGTATATATTAAATGGGAATATTATTCTAACGAAATGCTATAATAAAGGTGCTTTTTTGGGAATTTTTAAGGAAAAGCCCCAATATTTGTTTATAGCTAATATCATTGCAATTGGTTCCATGATGATATATCTTTTGAAACTTATTATATTTAAAGGGAATGCGGTGACAAAATTTGCATTAGCTTTAATTATGGGAGGGGCATTAAGTAATTTCTATGATAGATTAAAAAGAAACCATGTAATTGATTACTTTTCTTTTAAATCTTTAAAAAAAGTAGTTTTTAACTTGGGGGATATGTTTATATTTATAGGATGTATTATATTGTTGTTATTTGGAAGAAATAAATAAAATATAAAGTATAATAGAGATAATAAAAAGGGCTATTCTAGGAGAGTTTCTAGGATTGTCTTTTTTTATAGACTAGGAAATCTTCGTATATAAACGTTGAAAATTATTGAAGTAATTTGAAAAAACTTTGACAAAAAATTAACTATATTTTATACTAAAAATAATGTATTTGGTTTTTTGGGAGGATTGGTTATGGTTATTGAAGTTTGTGTTGGAAGCGCCTGTCATCTAAAGGGCTCTTATGAAATTATATCAAAAATAGAAAGCTTGGTGCAGGAGTCTTTTCTTGAAGATCAAATTACTATTAAAGCAGCTTTCTGCTTAGGTCATTGTACAGAGGCTGTATCTGTAAAAGTTAATCAAGATAAAATATATTCACTTGAACCAAACAAGGTAAATGCTTTTTTTTATGCTATTAGAGAGCAGGTGTCATATGAGAATACTTAATTTTGCATCTGCTAACTGTAGAAATTGTTATAAATGTTTACGAACTTGTCCTATCAAAGCTATAAGATTTAATGAAAATCAAGCACAAATAGATGAAAACCTTTGTATTGCTTGTGGACAATGTTTTGTCGTATGTCCTCAAAATGCTAGACACATAAAGAGTGATATAGAGATTGTTAAAGAAGCTATTGACAAAGGACAAGAAGTGATTGGTAGTTTGGCACCATCTTTTGCAGGCTTTTTTACAGAACCTAATACATTTATTCAACAGTTAATGGGGTTGGGTTTTTCTTCAGTAGAAGAAACAGCAATAGGTGCAGAATATATAACCAAAGCTTACGCTAATTACATAGAAGAAAATAACCCTAATTATGTGGTGACCAGTTGTTGTCCTACAATAAATTTGCTTGTGGAAAGACATTATCCAGAAAGTATTGAATACATGTTGCCTTTTGTATCCCCTATGATTGCTCACGGAAAAGCGATTAAAAAAGAAAAAAAAGAGGCAATGACGGTTTTTATTGGACCATGTATTAGTAAAAAATGTGAAGCTCTCAATCAATATAATGCAGGAATGATTGATGCCGTACTAACACTAGAAGAGGTTGTAGGGTGGATTGAAGACAGTGATCAATATTTAGGCGATAATTATGAAAAAAAGGTACTGGGGTATAATGGTGAAGATAACGGACGTAGCTATCCAATAGTTGGTGGCATAGCCAATGGTCTAAGAGACTGTCTAATTAATAAGGGCTATGATATTTTATCAATTACAGGACTAAGTAATTCTAAAAGTGTTTTTGAAGAATTAAAAAACAAATCTTTATCTAAAGTATTTATAGAAATCAGTGCTTGTAATGAAAGTTGCATAGGTGGTCCAGCAATACCTAAAAATAGTGTTGGTTTATTTAATAGAAAGCAGAAGCTTAAAAGATATATAACAAACAAAAATAAAGGAAATGAACCTTTATATTTCTTAACAGATAATGAGTTAAAGAGAACTTTTGAAAGTCAGAAAAAAGAAAAAGAGAAAATAAGTGAATCAACTCTAAATAAAATATTAAAAAAATTAGGAAAGTATCAATTAATTGATGAACTTAATTGTGGTGCTTGTGGTTATAATACCTGCCGCGAAAAAGCCCTAGCAGTCTTTGAAGGGGTGTCCCAAATAGATATGTGTATGCCCTATATGAGAAATAAAGCAGAAAGTTTAAGCAATGTTATTTTTTTGAATTCTCCTAATGCAATATTTATAGTCGATGAACAGTTAAATATTATTGACTTAAACCCTTCAGCTAAAAATATGTTTGAGATAAAAAGTGAGAAGTATATTAGTCAACCTATTAAGAATCTAATCAATCAAATAGAATGGGAAAATATTTTTAGATTAAAAAGTGATATCATTAATAAGCGTATTCAATTCAATCATAATAATTTGGTAGGTATTTTGAACATTTTATACTTGCATAAAGAAAATATACTCCTTACAATCATTACAAATATTACTCAAGAAGAAAAAAGGAAAAAAGAATTAAGTGAGATGAGAGAAAACACTTTAAATATAGCCCAAAACGTTATAAACAAACAAATGAGGGTTGCACAAGAGATTGCTAGCTTACTAGGGGAAACAACTGCAGAGACAAAAGTAGCATTAACCAAGCTAAAAGAAGTTGTTAAAGGTGAAGAAGGTGGTTTGTAATGAAATATTATATTGATGTTTCTTACAATAGTATTAACAAATGGGGAGAAGAATTATGTGGAGATCATATTGAAATAGTGAAATCCGATGACGGTGTTATCATTGTACTGGCTGATGGACTGGGTAGTGGCGTAAAAGCCAATATACTAGCAACCTTAACATCAAAAATAGCTGTAACTATGCTTAAGGAAGGTGCAAGTTTAGAAGAAACCATTGATACCATAAGTAATACTTTGCCAGAATGTCAGGTGAGAAGATTAGCTTATTCCACCTTTACCATTATAAAAGTGCAAAATGATGGGGGGGTATATATAGCGGAATGTGATAATCCACCGTTTTTTATATTTGATAATGGAAGAGATAGAAAAATTTACAAAGAAAAAAAGACCTTGAATGGTAAAGTGATTTATGAGAGCCAATTTAGAATGGATCAAGATGGGTTGCTTACTGTTGTAAGTGATGGGGCGGTACATGCTGGGGTAGGAAAATTATTGAATTTAGGTTGGCAATGGGAAAATATCAATGATTTTTTAAGAGAAATCGCAAAAAAAGAAAAGTGTTCAAAAAATGTTTCTAGGCATCTGATTAATGCATGTGAGAATTTATACGATAATAAACCAGGTGATGATACAACGGTGGTTTCTATTAAATTAAGACAACCAGAGGTAGTGAATTTGTTTACAGGGCCACCTGAAAGTATGGAAGATGATATTAAATTGGTGAATTACTTAAAACATTCAGCTGGAAAAATTGTTGTCTCTGGCGGCACAACAGCAAATATAGTTTCGAGGATACTTAATAGAGCGTTAATTGTAGATATGGATACTTACGCTGAGGATGTACCCCCAATGGCTAGAATAGAAGGAGTGGATTTGGTTACAGAAGGGGTATTGACAATGAAAAAAACCCTAGAAATCATCAAAGAGACATTACTAATAAATGATCATTTGATTTATCAAAAGTTATTGAATGAAAATAATGGCGCATCTAAACTTGCTAAAATTTTACTAGAAGATTGTACCCATTTACATATTTGGCTTGGTAGGGCTGTAAATCCAGCCCATCAAAACCCTAAGTTCCCAATTGATTTTAATATAAAGGTAAATATAGTAAAGGAACTACAAGATATATTAAATTTTCTGGGAAAAGAAGTAGAAGTAACGTATATATAAAGGTATAAAGAAAGTGTTGTTTAGAACAGCATCAAGCTTTTTGAAAATTTTCCTAGTAAAAAGGTACAGAGGTGTTAATGTAAACCTCTGTACCTAAAGTTTATGAGTAATTATGTACAAGCATACTTTTATAATAACCGCCGTTATCAATTAGTTCTTGGTCACTTCCAGCTTCAACAATTTCTCCGTCTTTTAGGACAATAATCTTATCTGCACTTCTAATGGTAGAAAGTCTATGGGCGATGATTAAAGTTGTTCTATCTTTTGTTATATTATTAATACCTCTTTGAATTAATTTTTCAGTATGGGTATCAATATTGGCTGTTGCTTCATCTAAGATAATAACAGAAGGTTTCTGAGCAATGGCTCTTGCAAAAGAAAGCAATTGTTTTTGGCCAGATGAAAAATTATTCCCTCTTTCCATTACAGGTGTATGGATTCCTTTTTCAAAATTATTAATAAAGGATGAAGCACAAGATAGGTCAAGAAACTCTTGGATTTCTTTTTCATCAATATCGTTATTAAGAGCTACATTCATATAAATGTCTCCAGAAAATAAAAAGGAATCTTGTAGGACAACAGATATATTTTTTCTTAAGTCTTTTAACTTGATATCATTAATATTGATGCCATCTATAAGAATTTCACCTTTTTGTATTTTGTAAAAGCCATTGATTAAATTGATAATAGTGGATTTACCTGCTCCTGTTTCACCTACAAAAGCAAAGGTTTCTCCTTTTTTGACTTTAAAGCTTACATCTTTTAATACCCATTCTTCATTATCATAAGAAAACCAAACATTTTTAAACTCAATTTCACCATGAATGGTATCCAGGCTAAGGCCAATGTCCGTATCTTCTAGAATCTCTTTTTCATCCAACAAATCAAAGATACGGTCAGTAGAGACCAATGCAGATTGAATGCTGGTATATTTCTCTGCCAAATCAGAAATAGGATTAAAAAACTGCCTAATGTAAACTGTAAAAGCATAAAGGACACCAAGTTCTAATGTTTGATTGGTGATTCTAGTCATACCATACCAAAGCAATAAGGCAGTAGCAAAGGATTGAAATAGCTCTGCAGCAGGTTTAAGCAAACTATTGTATTTTACTTGAAGGAATGTGGTTTTCATATAATCATTATTGATCTCTAAAAACTCTTTTTGTTTTTCCTTTTCCCCTCTAAAGATTTGTATGATCTTCATTCCAGAAATGGTTTCTGCCATAAAGCCATTTATTTTGCCGACATAATGTTTCATATCAACAAAATTGGCTCTTAACTTGGTTTTTAATTTTACAACAATATAAGCCATAATAGGTATAACGATAAAAGAGATAAGAGTCAATTCTACGTTCATTAAAAACATTGCCGAAACAATCCCTACAAGTAGGAATACGTCTTTAAAAAGGCTTATCAAAACTTCTGAATACAGATCGTTTAATTCGTTTACATCATTGGTTGCTCTAGTTATAAGTCTACCAGAGGATGTTTTATCAAGATAATGTAGGGGTAGGGCTTGTATAGTTTTAAAAACCCTGCCTCTTAAGTTTTTTATGATTTTTTGGCCAACTCTATTTATGATATTCACCTGAAAATATATTAATATGGCACTTATGAGGGAAAGGGTAAGATATAAAATGCTCATAGAGGTAACAGAATATAACCCATTAGCAGACATCCTTTTAATTAAAAAATCATCAATAACCACTTTTAATATATAGGGTTTAATAATCTGAACAACATTTATGATTAATACAAAAAGTAGGGCAAGTAATATTTTTTTATAATGAGGGACGGTTAAACTAAAAAGTTTTTTAATTGTTGAAATCTTTTTATCTTTACGGGAGTTAGATTGTTTTTTAGGCAATATCATCTTTTGAATATTGTTCATGATACATCTCATAATACATACCTCCCTTTTCTAAGAGTTCATTATGACTGCCTTTTTCTTTAATTTCTCCTTCGTCTAAAACAATAATTTCATTGGCATGTTCTACAGCAGAAATTCTATGGGCAATAATAATCGTTGTTTTATCCTTTCTTACTTCTCTAAGGGAAGTAAGGATTTTCCTTTCGGTTTCTGTATCTACAGCAGATAAAGAATCATCTAATATAAGAATATCAGGGTCTTTAATAAGGGCACGAGCAATTGCAATCCTTTGTTTTTGACCACCGGATAGATTAACCCCTTGTTCCCCTAACTTGGTATAAAAGCCATCAGAAAAACCCAGTATGCTTTTGTATATGTAGCTTTTTTGAGAGGCATCTTCTATATCTTTATTAGAATAAATATCTTTAAAAAATGTGATATTGTTTTTAATAGATGTAGAGAATAAAAATGAATCTTGGGGCACCAAACCAATGCTATTTCTGATGTTTTCTAAAGGAAAATGATCAATACTTCTATCATCAATTTTTATTACACCTTCTGAAGTATTGAATAATTTTAATAGAAGGTTGATGATTGTGGTTTTCCCTGACCCTGTTTTACCAACAATACCTATGGTATGACCTTTTGGTATATCAAAACTAATGTTATTTAAGGCTTTCATTTTTGATGATGGATACGTAAAGCTTAAATTCTCAAAACGGATTTCCCCATTAATAGGAGGGGTGGTTAAATGGTTGTTTTCATTAATATGGGGCTCAGTATTAAAAATTTCTTTTAATCTAATTAAAGAAGCCATACCACGTTGAATATGGGTAATCACTTTTCCAATATTTAAGACGGGTTTCATAATCATTGTCAAATACCCTTGAAAAGCAACAAACGCACCAAGTGTTATTTGATTTTGTAAAACCATATTCCCACCAATTAATAAACTTAGAACAAAACTAATACTAAAACATATCTCAATAACAGGTTCAAGAACAGAAGAGGTTTTTACCATATTGAGGGTAGATTCTTCCATATTATTATTTAGTTTTTCAAATTTAGCAATTTCTTTTTCTTCTTGGACATAGGCTTTAACAACTCGAATACCGTAGATGTTTTCTTGAACACAATCAGATATAGATGCAAAGTTTTCTTGAACTTTTTTAAATCTCAACTGTATCTTTTTACCAACCCTGAGCATAAAAACCACAACCACTGGTAAAGGCAAAAGACAAAGTAAGGTTAATCTTAAATTAACATTAGCCACCATAAAATAAATAGCGGACACACAAATAACAAAACTATTAATAGAAAGGGCACAGGCAGGACCAAAGGTCATTCTCACAGCATTAATATCATTAATAGCATAGGCAATGAGGTCTCCTGTTTTTCGTTTGTTATAGAATTCAGGAGATAATTTTTGAAAGTGGTTAAAAAGGTGCTCTCTTAAAGTGCATTCCAATTTTCTAGAATTACCGATGATTAAGTTTCTCCAGCCAAAGGTTGCTAGAAAAACAAGAAGTGTGATCCCAATAATATAGAAAATATTATTCAATATAAGAGATTGGTCAAAGTTAGCATCCTGCATTAAATCAATGGTATTTCCAACGATAGTTGGGATTAATGCTTGAGTTAATGAAGCAGTTAACATTAGTACAATTCCAACGATATAAAAAAAACTATTTTTCTTAATAAAGTTCGTTATTATCTTATTGCTCAAAGCATTCACCACCTTATAATTGTTTTTTATTTGTTACAGAATTTCTTTCTACAAGGGTACATAAAACCCCTATGTTTTTATAATGTTTAAATGGTAATTTAATACGTTTGATTAAAGTTTTTACAACCAAATCACTTGCGTATGCCACATTAATATCCATAGTTGTTAAGGTTGGTGTGGTAACAGTAGCGTACTCACTATTGCCACTACCCATAATGGAGATGTCTTCAGGTACTTTAATATTATGTTCTTGAAGGAGGTTAATCAGCTCAATGGCTGTAAAATCCCATTCGCATATAATGGCGCTTAGATCTTTTTTAGATTGAATCAACTCAACAAGTTTTTTAGAATAATTTATATCCGTCTTATCGATATAAGATATAGAATGATCCCTATTAGTAAACAAAGCTAACTGATCTTTTTTTGAGAATGCAATATTTTCTATAAATAAATCTTCATTAGGCAATAGGTTATAATTTTCTAAAGCTGTGGTAATACCAAGAAGTTTTTCCTTATTACGTATTAAGCTTATATTTCCTAAGAAGCCAATGTTTTTATGGCCTTTTTGTATAAGGTATTCACATTGTTGATAACCAGAATTATTGAAATTAAACCATATACTATCACCCATATATCCTGGAGAGTAGCCTGTAAACAATACTTGACAAGGAATTTTCTTTTGGACCAATGCCATATATTTCAAATCAAACTTTCCAATAAAGATTACCCCATCAAAATGGCCACATTTTGAAAGTTTGTAAGGAAGAAGCAATTGATCTTGAGTTTCTTTTGGTATAAATTCAATGCTATAATCTGTATCTGCGTGTTGAAGAGACCTCTCTAAGCGTTGCATTAAAAGGCTAAAGTTACTATTGTCTTGAGTATAAGGTTTTAAATGGAGTACCAAAATTTTTAGGGAATCGCTTTTTTTCTTAAGATAACCTAATTCATTGGCCTTATCTATAACTTTATTTCTAAGATCATCACTAATACCACTTTGACCTGATAAAGCTCTACTTACGGAAACAGTAGAAATGCCTAGAGCGTTAGCAATCTCTGTTAGAGTTGGCTTTTTGTTTTTCATGTTAAGTACCTCCTAATCTTCTTAAGTAATATTATATAGAAAACTTAAGTAAAAAACTACGTAAAACTTGCTTAATTTTTGCGTTATTTTGCTTTACAAAAAAACAAGCATTAATCAAAAGATGATATAATACTTGTTTTTTAGTAGCTTAGAATTGCAACTTAGGATATTTTTCTAAAGCTGCTTTATAAGAAGAGTGGTTTGACCATATGCCTAACACAACGGTTAGTAGTGTTAAGTGGATTATATAGGAGTCAAAAAAATGAGCTAAAATATTTCTTTCTAATATAAGTTTAATAAATACGCTTAAAAATATGAATAAAATAAATGGGATAATTAATAAAAAAATTATATTTTCACTTTTGTGATCTAAAGTTTTTGTTTGAATAGCAGGTATTAGAATTACAAGTATAAGTAATGTAATAATATACACATTATATAAATTAGATAATGTATAAGGCGTGCCGGCATATAAATTAAATAAGTATATTACGATAAAAATAGATGTTAGTATAACAAACAAAACAATCATATTGCAGATAAATAAACTTTTAATGACTTTATTATTTTCAATAGGAAAACTTTTTAGTAATAACTGTCTATGTTCTTTATTATTGGTATATATAAAATAAAAACAACAATAAATGGAAGTCCAACTTATTACAAAATAATCATCCGAATATAAGTTTAGAAAATACATTATAAAAATACCAAAGAGTATTCCAAGCCAAGTCTTTAAAGCATTATTAGATTTTAAATAAAACTGTATATATTTTATCAACATAACTACCCCCTAATCAATATCTCTACGAGAAAAACCAAATAAGGTTAAATAGAACATCACTAAAGTAAAAACAGCAGTAATGAGTACATAAAAAAGTATATTGGCTGAACGATTCATTATCAAATTTGAACTAAACTGTGTAAAATCAAGGAGATATTTATAAGTATATAAAGACAACCAAAATGAAATAAATAGAAATATTTGACCATACTTAAAGGTTATAAATAGAAAACAATTTATAAAAACATAAAAAATATAAATACAGAAGTTCAAAACAAATAACCCTATAAGATTTAA
Organism: Natranaerovirga pectinivora; assembly: GCF_004342165.1. Taxonomy (NCBI): domain Bacteria; kingdom Bacillati; phylum Bacillota; class Clostridia; order Lachnospirales; family Natranaerovirgaceae; genus Natranaerovirga; species Natranaerovirga pectinivora. The sequence continues at coordinate 225,303 of NZ_SMAL01000002.1, forward strand.
ACTAAAACCATCTTTTACAAAAAAAACAATTAATGCAAATAGTATGGAAGGCAGTAAAAAAATTAATAAATGTATGACCAAATACATATACATACCTAAAATATAGTCTTTACGTGACAAGGGTAAATTCAAATAAAATTTAGTAATAGGCTCATCACGAGCAGGAATGGTAAAGGTAAACATTAATATGGAACTAATGCTCATTATAACAACTATATTAAAACCAGTAATCAAACCATAATCATAAGTATCCCCTAAAAATAAACCTATAGAAATTGCACCTATCATAATAAAGTGGTACATACAGATTATAGTAAATAATATTTTCCTTTTATACAAATACATAAAGTGACTTTTTACTAAACGTACCATTTAAAAACTCCTTTCTTATTTAGAATAAAACATTAAATCTTCTAGATTTGGTTTTTCTAACACAATACTGTCGCCGAATTTGTTAGAATAATAATTTTTATCTGTCGTTAATGCTTCAAAACCAACAGATGACTGTCTAAGACCGATTAAATGATCTTTATTAATAGATTTTAAAATCTCATTATTTCCTTTTAGAATGATATAGGATTCTTTTACAACTTCCATAGATTGAGAGAAAATAATTTTACCTTTATCAATAAAGGTTACAAAATCTGCAATTCTATCCAAATCACTGGTGATATGACTTGAAAAAAAGACACTTCTATGGTCATCTTGCATCACATCATATATAATATCTAAAAATTCTCTTCTAAAAACAGGGTCCAAACCAGCTGTCGGTTCATCCATAATTAAAAACTCAGCATTATGGGAAAGGGCAAAAGCTATTTGGAATTTGGTTTTCATCCCTTTAGAGAGCTTTTTTAACTTTTGCTTAGGATTTAATTCAAATCGCTTTACATAATTAAGAAATACCTCTTTATCCCACTGACTATACAAGGGGCCAAGGATATTAGCGTTATCCATAATGCTCAAGTGTTCAAAGAAATAGCACTCATCATATATAAAACCAATTCTATCTTTTATTGATTTCTCATTTTTCTTATGATCAAGTCCAAAAACTTCAATACTACCAGAATCAGCACTCAGTAAATTCATAATTAGTTTAATGGTTGTTGTTTTACCAGAGCCATTAGAGCCAATAAAACCCATTACATAGCCTCTATCTAAAGTGAAGCTAATATTGTTTAAAGAAAAATCTTTAAAATGTTTAGAAATATTATTGATATTTAATATAGTACTCATAAAAATCCCTCCTATTGATCCTCATATAATAATTTGGTCATATCCATTAGTTCATCTAATGAAATACCAACGAAGTGACATTCGGTTATGACTTCTAACAATTTTTCTTCTATAAATTTTATTTTCTTTTCCTTTAAAAAAGCTTGATTTTGTGCGGCTACAAAAAAGCCTTTTCCAGGAACGGAGTGTACAAGACCTTCCTTTTCTAATTCTTCGTAGGCCCTTTTAGTTGTAATGACACTTATTTGTAAGTCTTTTGCCAACTTTCTTATAGAAGGAAGAAGAGCTCCTTCCTTTAATTCCTCAGAAACAATCTGTTTTTTAATCTGGTTGGTTATTTGAGTGTAGATTGCTTCAGAACTAGAATTAGAGATAATAATATGCATTAGGCACCTCCTTGTAAATACTGTTTATACTGATTATATACAGTATATGCAAAAATATGATTTTTGTCAAATAAAAATATTATTTTTGTACAAAATAAATGGTAGTAAATATAACGAAATCCTTGAAAAAATTCATGCAAGAAAGTACTAATTATATTGCAAAAAAATGTTGACAGTTTAAACCATAAGTGATATTCTGAGATTAGATATCCGAGTAAATTACTAGGAATTGATGGTGATAAATATGAAAATGTCTACAAAAGGAAGATACGGCCTTAGAGCGATGCTGGATTTGGCTATAAATAGTAAGGATGGCAATATTCCTATAAGTAGTATTTCAGAACGTCAATCCATATCTGAAAACTATTTAGAGCAAATTATTGCTAAGCTGAAAAAAGCAGGATTGGTTACCAGTACAAGAGGTGCACAAGGAGGATATGCCCTATCAAAACCTTCAGATGATATTACAGTAGGTGATATTTTAAGAGCTTTAGAAGGGGATTTGACACCTGTTGATTGTTCTATCTTAAAGGAAGAACTTCAGTGTGATTGTGAAGACAATTGTGTATCCAAATATGTTTGGAAAAAAATAAGTGATAGCATAAATAATGTAGTAAATGATATAACATTAAAGGATTTAATTGATGAGAACATTAAGATAAATGGCCATAATATAAACAATATCATAAGTCCCAAGTGTTAGAGAAAACGAGGAGATGATCTTAATGGATAAAGCAATATATTTTGACTATGCAGCAACCACCCCAACAAGTAAAGAAGTATTAGAAGAAATGATTCCTTTCTTTACTCAGAACTTTGGAAACCCATCTAGTGTATACAGTATAGCAGGTAAAAATAAAGAAGCGATTTTGAAAGCAAGAGAGCAAGTTGCAACAGCAATAAATGCTAAGGATGATGAGATTTTTTTCACTAGTGGTGGAACAGAGGCTGACAATTGGGCAATAAAAGGCATAGCAGAAAGTTATGAATCAAAAGGAAAACACATTATTACATCAAAAATAGAACATCATGCGGTTTTGCATACTTGTGAATACCTTGAGAAAAAAGGATTTCAAGTAACTTACTTAGAAGTAGATGAATATGGTCGAATTTCTTTACAAGATTTAGAGAATGCAATTAGAGAAGATACGATATTGATTTCAATAATGTTTGCAAATAATGAAATAGGAACCATTCAATCTATAAAAGAAATCGGTAGAATTGCAAAAGAAAAAGGTGTGATTTTTCATACGGATGCTGTTCAAGCGTTAGGAAGTGTTCATATTGATGTAAAAGATATGAATATAGATCTTTTAAGTATGAGTGCTCATAAATTATATGGCCCAAAAGGTGTAGGTGCTTTATATATTAAAAAGGGTGTAAAAATTAAAGCATATATCCATGGTGGCGCACAAGAGAAAAGAAGAAGAGCAGGAACTGAAAATGTGCCAGGAATTGTTGGCTTTGGTAAGGCAATTGAATTGGCATATGCCAATAGAGAAGAAAATACTAAAAAGATTATAGCCCTTAGAGATAAAGTGGTTAAAGGCATATTAGAAAATGTTCCTTATAGCAGATTAAATGGTCATCCTACTGAGAGATTACCTAATAATGCAAATATTAGTTTTGACTTTATTGAGGGTGAATCTTTACTCATTATGTTAGATATGAAAGGGGTTTGCGCTTCTAGTGGTTCAGCCTGTACATCAGGATCATTAGATCCATCTCATGTATTAATGGCTATTGGTTTACCCCATGAAACAGCCCATGGTTCCTTAAGAATTACTTTAGGAGATAAAAATACAGAAGAAGATGTGGATTATTTATTGGAGATCTTACCACAGATTGTTCAAAGGTTAAGGGATATGTCTCCTTTATATGAAGATTTTATGAAAATGAATCAATAAAATATAGAAACTGCAATCGTAACTGAAATTTATGAAAGATAATTTGAGGTGATATTTATGTATACAGAAAAAGTAATGGATCATTTTATGAACCCAAGAAATATGGGGGAAATAGAGAATGCAAGTGGTACTGGAACAGTAGGAAATGCAAAATGTGGTGATATCATGAGAATCTTTTTAGATGTTGAAGACAATATTATAAAAGATGTTAAGTTCAAAACTTTTGGTTGTGGTGCTGCTGTTGCAACAAGTAGTATGGCAACAGAATTAGTAAAAGGTAAATCCATTGAAGAAGCATTGCAAGTTACTAATAGATCAGTAATGGAAGCTTTAGATGGTCTTCCAAAAGCAAAAGTCCACTGTTCATTGTTAGCAGAAGAGGCTATCCATGCAGCATTATGGGATTATGCTCAAAAACATAATATTGAGATAGAAGGCCTTGAACCACCAAAAGAAGATGTGCATGATCACGACCATGACGATGATGAAGAATAAATAGGCGGGATACCAATGGAAAAAACAAAAGTTGTTGTAGGTATGTCAGGCGGAGTAGATAGTTCTGTGGCGGCGTATTTACTAAAAGAACAAGGTTATGATGTAATTGGTGTAACCATGCAGATTTGGCAAGATGAAGACACTGATGTACAAGAAGAAAAAGCAGGGTGTTGTGGACTGAGTGCTGTAGATGACGCTAGAAGAGTAGCCAATGCATTAGAGATACCTTATTATGTAATGAATTTTAAAGATGAATTCAAAGAAAAGGTTATTGATTATTTTATTGATGAATATCAAGAAGGGCGTACCCCAAATCCTTGTATTGCCTGTAATAGATATGTAAAATGGGAATCCTTGTTATTCCGTTCTTTACAAATTGGAGCAGAGTACATTGCTACAGGGCATTATGCCCAAGTTGTTCAGTTAGAAAATGGTAGATATACAATGAAAAAATCTGTTACGTCTCAAAAAGATCAAACCTATGCATTGTATAATTTAACTCAAGAGCAATTATCTCGTACTTTAATGCCAGTGGGTAAATACACAAAAGATCAAATTAGAGAAATGGCACAAAAGATAAATTTGAGAATAGCGAATAAACCAGATAGTCAAGAGATATGCTTTATCCCAGATAATGATTATGGTAGATTCATTCAAGAGAATCTTGAAAAAACCATTGAACCAGGAAATTTTGTTGATACAGAAGGTAATATAGTTGGAAAGCACAAAGGGATTATTCATTATACAATAGGACAAAGAAAAGGCTTAGGCATTGCCCTAGGAAAACCAGTTTTTGTTGTTGAAATAAGACCTGAAACGAATGAAGTGGTGATAGGTGAACACAATGAGGTTTTTACTCAAGAATTAAAAGCGAATAACTTGAATTTTATGTCTATAGAAGATTTAGAAGGCGAAAAACGTGTTATTGGAAAAATACGTTACAGTCACCAAGGGGCCCCTTGTATTATAAAGAAAATTGATGAAGATACTTTACTATGCAAATTTGATGAACCTCAAAGAGCAATAACACCTGGACAAGCAGTTGTCTTTTATGAAGAGGACTATATTGTTGGTGGTGGAACAATTATATAGGTATAAATACGAAAAACTAGAGTAGAGGCATACTCTGGTTTTTTTGTTTTGTAGGGTTCTGTTTCCTATAAAGTACTTACACTTGAAAAAAACAAAGGGGAAACTGTATACATTTTGCAATGAAAAGTCATCTATTTTGAATACAAATGGAATGATGTTTGGAGTGTGTTTTGTATATAAGAACAAAAAATGCATACTTTAATAACTATTTAAACAAAAATCTACTAGATTAACAATAAATAAGAGAGTATAATAACCACATAAGTTAATGAAAAATTTCGACACAAAAAAACATATTTAAATATAAAACATATAAAAAGTCTTCGAAATTAAATGTTCTGAAAATTAATGAAATACAATAATGGCGTCATACTGGGATAATATATAACCCACTAGACTTGTTAAAATATTAACAAAATGCAATGTATTATTTTGATTTAAGGCATTTTGCTTTGAATATAAATTGTCAAATTAAAACTGAAGGAGGAAGGTTTTATGAAGAAGATTTTAATAGTAATGATTGTTTTAGCACTAACGGTATCATTAATGGGGTGTGGTAATACGGAACAAACAACGCCTAATGACAATTCCACACCAAGTGAGGATGATCAAATCACTCTAAGAATGTCTTGGTGGGGTGGAGATGCACGTCATAATGCCACATTAGAAGTAATTGATCTATTTGAAGCAGCATACCCACATATTACTGTGGTTCCTGAATATACTGCATTTGATGGTCATTTCGAAAGAATGGCAGCTCAGCTTGTAGGAAGAGATGAACCGGATATTATGCAAGTTAATTTTAACTGGTATTATGGGTTTTCTCCTGATGGAGAAGGGTTTTATGATTTATCTACTTTAGAAAATCTTAATTTATCCAACTGGCCAGCAGAAAACTTTGAAGTATTAACCATTAATGGAAAAATACAAGGTATTCCTATTAGTATTGGTACTCGTGGATTTGTATACAATGAAGCTATCTATGAACAAGCAGGTGTGCCATTCCCAGAGACATGGGATGATTTAATTCAGGCAGGTATAACAATGAGAGAAGTATTAGGTCCTGATTATTATTCATTAGGAAATTTAAGACATGATTTTGAAATTCCACAATTAATTTTCTCATATTTAGCTCAAAAAACAGGGAAAAATATTTTTGAAAATAATGAAGTAGCTTATACTGAAGAAGAGTTAACTGATGGTTTCGAGTTTCTTCAAACATTAATTGATAGTAATGTTATTCCAGATTTTCACGCTGATTCTTCCGTAAAAAATCACGAAAACCCTAACTGGATTGCAGGTAGATATGCAGGGATTTTCAATTGGAATTCAAATAACAATATATATGAAGCTAATTTGGACCCTAGTCTAAATACTCAATTAGTTGCAGTTCCATTTATTAAGTTAAGTGATAACCAATTACACAGTGGTGGATTTGATAAAGTGCTTCAAGCTTGGTCAATAAGTGCAAACACATCCCACCCTGAGGAAGCTGCATTGTTTTTAGAATTTATTTCCACAGATAGAGATGCAGTCGTTGCACATGGTTTGAATAGAGGGACGCCATTAAATAAGGTAGCAGAAGCTATTTTAGCAGAAGAAGGATTGTTAGTAGGTATTGACTATGAAGCTTATGTATTAGCTTCCCAAATCGAAGGCACTTATTCGTTCCATCCATTCTTCGAAGATAATACAGTAAGATCTGCTTATGGGGATGTATTTGAAAGATTTATTATGGGAAATCTCTCTCCAAGAAATGCAGCTGAAGAGCTTATCAGAGATACAAACAGAGCAGTAAAAGAAGCAATGCAAGGTTAAACCTAACGCTTATAAAATCAATTAATATAGTAATTAATAACAATAATAACGTGATTAACTTAATCCCTACATTAAAACCGAGATACTATTAGTATCTTGGTTTTTTGTTTCTTTAGGTATTTTTTATAAGCAGACATATAGAGAAAAGGGGATTAAATATGTACAAAATGTGAATAATTTGTGAACATTAACTAAAATTAGATAAAAAATTACTAAAAAACATACATATGTAACTAATGATAAAAAGAAACATTGTATACAATGAACAAATTTTGGTCATTTTTACTTAAAAAAAACAAAAAATGCACATTTTCATGATATTTAGAACAAAATTGAGCTAGAAACTGAAATGAGAAGAAGATATAATAAATATATAAGTTGAACCAATATTTAAACTTAATTAATTTAGAAGAGGAAGTGAAATTAAATTAAGAGAAAAAAGTTAAACATTCTGAAAATATTACCTTGTTATAAATTAACTGTTTGGCAATCAGTTAAAGGCATTAAATGAATCATTGGAATTAATTTTTAAGACCCGTTACTAAGATTTAAAGCAATGTGCTTTAAATATAAAAGTATTCAGATTAAAGCTGAAGGAGGAAGGTTTTATGAAGAAAATTATAATAGCGATGATCGTAATGGCACTAACAGTATCCTTAATGGGGTGTGGTTCTAAAGAAGGAACAAACACAACCCCAGGTAATAATAACAATAATGATGTATCACCAGGAAATACTGATGAAGAAATCACACTTAGAATGTCTTGGTGGGGTGGGGATGCTCGTCATGAGGCTACTCTAGAAGTAATTAAACTTTTTGAAGAAGCATATCCACATATAACAGTAATACCTGAGTATACAGCATTCACAGGTCACTTCGAACGAATTGCAGCTCAACTTACTGCCCAAGATGAACCGGATATTATGCAAATAAACTTTAACTGGTACTATGGATTTTCACCTGATGGAAATGGATTCTATGATCTATCAACTTTAGAAAATCTTGATTTATCAAACTGGCCACAAGAAAGTTTTGAGGTATTAACAATAAATGGAAAAATCCAAGGAATTCCTATAAGTATTGGTGCACGTGGGTTTGTTTTTAATCAAACAACATACGAACAAGCAGGTGTTCCAATTCCAGAGACTTGGGATGACTTAATGGCAGCAGGAAGAACTTTTAGAGATGTATTAGGTCCTGATTATTATTCATTAGGTAATGTAAGACATGATTATGAAATCCCACATATTATGTTTGCTTACTTAGCACAAAAAACTGGTAAAGATATTTTTACAAATGATCGAATATCTTATACACTTGAAGAATTAACGAGTGGATTTGATTTTCTTCAAGATTTAATTGACAATAATGTAATACCAGACTATCATGCGGATTCTGCTGTAAAGAATCAAGAAAATCCAAACTGGATTTCAGGTCGATATGCAGGTATTTTTAACTGGAATTCTAATAATAACATATTTGAAAACAATATAGATCCAGCTTTAAATGCTACGATTATAGCGGTTCCACAAATTAAATTAGGGCCTAACCAATTACACAGTGGAGGCTTTGATAAAATACTTCAAGCATGGTCAATAAGTGCAAATACGCCATATCCTGAAGAATCAGCATTATTCTTAGAATTTATATCTTCAGATAAAGATGCAGTAATAGCACATGGTTTAAATAGAGGTATACCATTGAATAGAGTTGCAGAGCAAATACTTGCAGATGCAGGTATGTTAGTAGGAATTAATTATGATGCATATGTATTAGCTTCTGAAATAACGGATGTATATTCTTTCCACCCATTCTTTGAAGACAATACAGTTAGATCAGCAATTGGAGATGTAATAGAAAGGTTTATAATGTTAGAAGGTAGTTTCGCTTCAAGAGATGCTGCTGAAGAATTAATTAGAAATACAAACCGAGCGGTATCAGAGGCAATGGAAGGTTAAACAATACTAATAACGCAAATAAAAAATTTAATATCATCCCTTTCCTATAAAAAAATCAAGGAGTTACTGTAGCTCCTTGATTTTTGCGTCTAAAGATGTTTTGCAATTTCTGTTATGACCTTATAATTTTCATTTATATAGGATAAAGTCGTTTTCTTTAAAGAGTCTATATTTACTGGTGAGGCATTATCAATATCAGATTGCCTGTTGGTAATGATGGGGTTTAATCTATAAAGTTTGGTATTAGGAATCTTGCTTACTAGATGATTAGCACTACTTTCTTGTGAGTACATAAAAGAAGATAGTAAAGGAACGCTATTAAAGGGATTGACCCAGCCAATAAGACCCCAATTTTTCACATCTTTACATAGAAAAGACTTTTCGTTTTTCCCAGTCCCTAGAGATACAAAAATAAATTCCTCTGCATCGGGGTATATTTTTCTAGCCTCTGCATAGGCGCATAATGTTGGGTTGTTAGCATATAACCCCCCGTCTACAAAGCAATAAGTATTTTTGCTATTTATAGGCATTGCGTAGTGTGCAGGGAAGTAAGTTGGTGCTGCTGTCGAGGCAAGTGCCACATCTCGTAGATAAAAATTTTGATAACCATTATTATGGGATGGGGGTAGATGCTTGAAGAAAAAAGGCTTCATCGTTTGCATGTCAAAAGAAGGTATTATAATATTGGTTAATGAATCTTTTAAAGTTGCTTGACTAAAATATTCATCAAGAAGAGTTGATAAGTACTTTGTGTTGTATTTGGGTTTGAAGAGCTGAAAAATGGTTCTAATGATTTGCCAATTTTGATTGAAAATCAAGTGAGATTTTGTTTCGTATAGGTCACTAATAAGGTCCGTTCTATTACTATAAGGAATACCCCCGATTTTAGGTGCAGATAATAATAAAGCAATTAATGCTCCAGTGGAAGTGCCAGCAATGATATCAAAACTTTTATACATAGCTTTTCCATTAATTTCTTTTGATAAAGCTTTAAGGATTAAAGCAGGAATTAATCCTCTAACGCCTCCCCCATCTATGGATAATATTCTAACTGTTTTTTTGCTCATAAAAACACTCTCGCATTTAGAAATATATATTAGGTCTTATTATATATTTATAGAAGTAGAGAGTGTTTTGTTACTGTTTTATTTATAATTTTATAAACTCAGGCTTTTGCTTTTCAAAAACAGTGTAGTACTTATAGCCATGGCTTTTTAAGATGTCATATACTTCATTGAATTTGGAGCATAGGTGGTCAGGTATATGAGCATCTGACCCTATTGTAATAATTTCGCCACCTAATTCTTTATATCTCTTGATGATTTCTACATTTGGATGAGGATTACCTAAACCATAACGTATACCAGATGTGTTAATTTCTATGCCTTTATGGTTATGGATTAATTTAAGTAATAAGGCATCGATAATATCCGTATAATTAGAGTGAGATATTAATTTGTTGTCATAAGGACCATATCTAACGATGTAATCAAGATGACCATAAACTTGAAAGCCAGAAAATGCGTCAATATTCTCAATGATACTCTCTAAATAACGTCCATAAGCCGTATGTTCACTTTTGTTTTTGTAATAAGCCCTAAGATATGGGTCAATGCCATCAACAAGGTGAGAAGACCCTATAATGAAGTCAAAAGGATGATTGTTAATAATCTTATCATAGTAATCCTTTAAATGAGGTTGCAAACCTAATTCAATACCTATTAGTATGTGAATATCCTTTTTATATTTATCTTGAAGGCTTTCTAATGTATGAAAGTAGTCAGAAATGTCAAAAGTAAATATAATATCTTCAGTTGGATAGTCAGCATCATAATGATCTGTAATACAAAGTTTTTTAACACCTAAATCTATGGCTTTTTTTATTGTGTCTTCTGGAAGGGTCTTTGAATCCCCAGAAAAATGAGTATGTACATGATAATCAGAATAAAACATAAAGAACCTCCTATATATTAGGGTAATATGTATTGTATTTTTAAAAAAAATCAACCGTTATTTACAAAGATAATAATGGAAGTATCCAAAAAAGAATATATAATAAGTCTAATAGGATGTATAAGATACGTCAAGTGAATTACTGTGATTTTACACAAAGATTTATAGTTTATGAGTATAAAAATATGCTATATACTCAAGGGAAAAATAAAAATTGTTAAGTTAATGTAAAGTTTAATAATAATTTATATTATAGCTTGTATTTGACGAAATTTGTGGTAAGATAAAAATTGTTGTTTTACATAAAATTAACTAAGACTTAACAAAGCATTTGGGAGGACAAAGATGGAATTAATTATTACGTTTATAGGTGGTTTTGCCATTTTCTTGTATGGAATGAACCAAATGGGAAAAGGTCTACAAAAGGCTGCTGGAAACAAGATGAAACAATTACTTGCCGTTTTGACGAATAATCGCTTTTTAGGTGTAATTGTTGGAGCTTTAGTGACTGCCATTGTACAAAGTAGTTCTGCAACAACAGTTATGATCGTTGGATTTGTTAATGCTGGTTTGCTTAATTTGACCCAAGCAGTTGGTGTCATTATGGGTGCTAATATTGGTACGACAATTACCTCTTGGGTAGTGGCAATGGGAGAATGGTCTAAATACCTTAAACCAGATAATATGGCACCGGTAGCAATTGCCATTGGTGCATACTTAATGTTCTTTACTAAAGATAAAAAGAAGAAACAAATAGGTGAAATATTTGTAGGATTTGGTATGTTATTTATTGGTTTAGGATTTATGTCGGATGCTGTAAAACCCTATAGAACCAGTCCTGTTTTTAAAGAGGCTTTCAAAGCTTTTGGTGAAAATCCTTTTCTTGGGATTTTGGTAGGGGCAGTTGTTACATTTTTAGTACAAAGTAGCTCTGCATCTGTTGGTATACTTCAAACCATTGCAGCAGCAACATTTTTACCATTTAATGCAGCTGTATATATTATATTAGGTCAAAATATAGGGACTTGTATGACAGCTTTATTATCTAGTATAGGAGCAAATAAAACTGCAAAAAGAGCTGCATATATACATTTACTCTTTAATATTATAGGAACGATTATATTCACCGTAGGTATTATCATATTCTTTACTTATATTAATCCAGAAATGGGTTACACTGAAACGACGATGACAAGTATTAGTATTTTCCATACTATCTTTAATGTTGGAAGTACATTGTTATTATTTCCATTTGCATCTTACTTGGTACATTTATCAGGTAAGATTGTACGAGGGCAGGACAAGCCTGATGCAAGTAATCAAGACACTGTATTACGTCATTTAGATGAAAGAATATTAGAAACACCTTCCTTTGCAGTAGAGAATGCTATAAAAGAAGTTGTATATATGGGAAGACTTGCAATAGAAAATACTAAAATTGCAACGGAAGCGCTATTAGAAAGAGATGTAGAAAAGTATCAAAAAGCAAAAGAAAATGAAAAACATATTAATAAAATAGAAAGACTGATTACGGATTATTTGGTTAAGATAAGCAATACATCTATCAATGAACATCAAAAACAAATTGTTAATAACCTATTTAATTCTATAAATGATATTGAAAGAGTAGGGGACCATGCAGAAAACATAGCCGAATTGGCTGAATATCACATGGCAAATGATCTATATCTTTCAGATGATGCATTACAAGAATTAACTCAAATGATACAAAAAACAATAGAAACTATTGAATTAGCAATAGATGCAAGAGAAAATGAAGACATTGAAGCCATCAGAAAAGTCATTCAAAATGAAGAAATTGTGGACACATTAGAAGAAGAGTTAAGAGAAAGACATATTAAACGCTTATCTCAAAACTTATGTACTGCTACAACAGGTGTTGTATTCTTAGACACAATAAGCAATCTTGAAAGAATTTCTGACCATGCATTAAATATTGCTTATTATGTTAAAGACGAGATATTGTAAAAGATTTGTAAAGTTTTAATTAAAAAAGAAAAAATTACTTGAAATTTCCATGGTAATTGGGTAAAATAGACACTGAGAATAAAATTTCTCAGTGTTTTTTTGTTTGAATTGGGACTAAAAACGTCACGAGGGACTGAAAAGGTCCACAAGGATGGTATTATGGACAAATCTTTAAATTGTTTAAATAAAATTATACCAAATGAAATACAAGTTCTAAATAGAAGATATGAAGTTCTAAAAGCAATAGAAAGTAGTCAACCAATAGGTAGAAGACAATTAGCAACAACATTAAACAATACTGAAAAAATTATTAGAAATGAAGTTGAATTTCTAAAAGAATTAGATTATATTCAAGTATCCACTTCAGGAATGACAATTACTGAAGAAGGAAAGAATATATTAGCTGAAGTAGAAATGGTTATCCGAAATTTAAGAGGATTATATAGCTTAGAAGATATCATTAAAAAAATACTAAAATGTGACAAAGTGGTTATTGTATCAGGTGATATAGCTCATAATATATCTGTTAGAGAAAATATAGGCAAAGCAGCTGCAAAAGTATTATTGAATAAAATTGGTAATAATTCAATTATTGCTGTTGCAGGAGGAAGTACAGTATACCATGTTGTACATTCCATCAAAACAAATAAAAAGTATCCTGAGGTATTGGTGCTACCTGCCAGAGGAAGTTTAAGAAATAATGTTGAGTACCAAGCCAATTCATTAACAGCTAAGCTGGCTACTAAATTAGAAGCAAATTATGAATTGTTAAACATACCAGATAATCTTAGCCGAAAATCCTTAGAAAGTGTAAGGAAAGAACCAGATATCCAAAAAACAATCAATAAAATATTAAAATCCAATATTATTTTATGTGGAATTGGTAATGCTAATGAAATGGTTGTTAGAAGAAACTTAGCAGATACGGTTATTGAGTTTTTAAATCGAAAAGAAGCTGTAGCTGAGGCTTTAGGATATTATTTAAACAAAGATGGAGAAATAGTGTATACATCACGTTCCATTGGTATAAAATTAGAACAGATGACAAAAACTGCCTATCCCATTGCTGTAGCAGCTGGGAAATCTAAAGCACAAGCCATTATAGCTTTTTCAAAATTTATAAACAATGGGTGTTTTATTATGGATGAAGGGGCAGCAAAAGAAATTATAAACTTAACAGATAACAATAACTTAGTTTTATAGCTGTCAAAAGCTTAAAAATAAATTCAAACAATATTAGGAGGAAAATTAATATGGCAAAAATAGCAATTAATGGTTTTGGACGTATTGGACGTAATGCATTCAAAGTAGCCGTTGAAAAAGGTTTAGACATCGTAGCAATTAATGATTTAACTGATGCAGAAACATTAGCTCACCTTTTAAAATATGACTCTTGTTTTGGAAAATTCAATGGTACAGTTGAAGTTAATGGTACTAACTTAGTTGTAAATGGTAAAGAAATCAAAGTTATAGCTGAAAGAAACCCAGCAGATTTACCTTGGGGAGAATTAAATGTTGATATCGTAATTGAATCTACAGGAATCTTTAGATCAAAAGATCAAGCTCAATTACATATTGATGCTGGTGCAAAAAAAGTAATCATTTCTGCTCCTGGTAAAGGAACAAAATCAATCGTTATGGGTGTTAATGAAGGAGATTATAATCCTGCAGAAGACAATATCGTAGACAATGCTTCTTGTACTACAAACTGTTTAGCACCATTTGCTAAAGTATTAAATGATAACTTTGGAATCAAAAGAGGTATCATGACAACTGTTCATGCTTACACAAATGACCAAAGAATCTTAGACTTACCTCACGAAGATTTAAGAAGAGCTCGTGCAGCTGCTGAATCAATTATCCCAACAACTACAGGTGCTGCTGAAGCCGTTGCTAAAGTAATTCCTGAGTTAAAAGGAAAATTAACAGGTATGGCTATGCGTGTTCCAACGCCTACAGTTTCAGTAGTAGATTTAACTGCTGAATTAGCTAAAGATGTAACTGTAGAAGAAGTAAATGCAGCTTTAAAAGCAGCAGAATCAAATGTTTTAGGATACTCAGATGAGCCATTAGTATCTATTGACTACCGTCAAGACCCACGTTCTTCTATTATTGATGGATTATCTACATTAGTAATGGAAGGCAACTTAGTTAAAGTAGTTTCTTGGTACGATAATGAGTGGGGTTACTCAAACAGAATAGTAGACCTTACTGAATATATAGCTAAATCATTATAATAATAAAGGTCCGGTCTTGTAGGTTTAGACTATAGGATCGGGCCTTTATTTAAATTGAAAATCGTCTGATAATGTTTAATCAAGGAATATATTATTAAATTGGCTGCCTTTCCTTTCAGCCGGTCGACGCCAATTCAATAATATATCCCTTGATTAAACCTGACGAATACTTACTTGATCGTAGAAAGGGGAACAATTACAATGTTAAATAAAAAATCAGTTGATGATATAAATGTAAAAGGCAAAAGAGTTCTTGTTCGTTGTGATTTCAATGTACCATTAAACAATGGTGTAATCACTGATGAGAACCGTGTGGTTTCAGCTTTACCAACAATCCAAAAGCTTATCAATGATGGAGGTAAAGTCATTCTTTGTTCTCACTTAGGAAAACCAAAAGGACCAAGTCCAGAGTTTTCATTAGCACCAGTGGCTAAAAGACTTAGTGAATTATTAAACAAAGAAGTTGTTTTTGCAGCTGACGATACAGTAGTAGGGGAAAACGCTAAAAAAGCTGTAGAAGCTATGAATGAAGGAGATGTTGTATTACTTGAGAATACACGTTTCAGAGCTGAAGAGTCAAAAAATGGTGAAGCATTTAGCAAGGACCTTGCTAGTATAGCAGATGTATTTGTTAATGATGCATTTGGTACAGCACATAGAGCACATTGTTCAAATGTAGGTGTAACCAATTATGTAGATACAGCAGTAGTTGGATACTTAATGCAAAAAGAAATTGATTTCTTAGGCAATGCAGTAAACAATCCAGAAAGACCTTTTGTAGCAATTCTTGGTGGTGCAAAAGTTTCTGATAAAATCAATGTAATCAACAACTTATTAGAAAAAGTTGATACATTAATCATTGGTGGAGGAATGGCTTATACTTTCCTTAAAGCAATGGGTCAAGAAATCGGATCTTCATTATTAGAAGAAGAAAAATTAGAGTATTCTAAAGAAATGATTGAAAAAGCAAAAGAAAAAGGCGTTCAATTCTTATTGCCAGTAGATCATGTTGTGACACAACAATTTAGTAATGATGCACCACATAAAGCATCTGATGACATTGAAGAAGGTTGGTTAGCACTTGATATCGGACCAAAAACAAGAGCAATTTATCAAGACGCTTTAAAAAGTGCTAAAACAGTAGTATGGAATGGACCAATGGGTGTATTTGAATTTTCAAACTTCGCAAATGGAACAATTGCTGTTGCAGAAGCATTAGCAGAAATTGAAGCGACTACTATTATTGGTGGTGGTGATTCAGCAGCTGCTGTTAATATCCTTGGTTTTGGAGACAAAATGACTCACATCTCAACAGGTGGTGGGGCTTCCCTAGAATTCTTAGAAGGTAAGGAATTACCTGGTGTTGCTGCAGCAAATGATA
The DNA here is from genome assembly GCF_004342165.1 of Natranaerovirga pectinivora. Classification (NCBI taxonomy): domain Bacteria; kingdom Bacillati; phylum Bacillota; class Clostridia; order Lachnospirales; family Natranaerovirgaceae; genus Natranaerovirga; species Natranaerovirga pectinivora. The sequence continues at coordinate 241,755 of NZ_SMAL01000002.1, forward strand.
AATAGTAATTAATTTCTGAAAAAGTTGTATAATTTATGTAATTAAATGAATACAATAGATTTAGTTGACATTAAGTCACTAGTCATTTATAGTGAATTAGGAAATTTTATGAAATTTCTTAGTTCACTTTTGAGATATGTTTTGCATATTTCAAATAGAATGTTTTAATATGAAAATGTAATTTGCAAACTTCCTTGCAAGGATTTGGAAATGATATTTTCAGCGAAGGTGTGTCTCTTGCACAGTAAGAGGCATAGGCTGAGTTAATATTTTATTCAAGGAATATATATAAGTAAAATATCAAATCCTTAAAAGGAACCATAACTTTTGCTTTTATATATTCCTTGACCCCTGGATATTGTATCTGGGTATTATATTAGAAGATTCTATAAGTGGCAATACAATTTCTAGGAGAGTAATGTATGAGAAAAATATTGATTGCTGGTAATTGGAAAATGAACAAAACACCTAAAGAGACAGTAGAATTTATTAACGCTATTAAAGGCAGAATTAATAGAGAGGATCTTGAAGTGGTAATGTTTCCGCCCTTTTTATCTTTAACATCAGCTTTAGAAGCAATAGAAGATACCAATTTATTCATAGGTGCTCAAAATATGTACTATGAAGACAATGGGGCCTATACAGGGGAAATTTCACCAAAGATGCTAACAGAGATTGGTATTAAATATGTCATTATTGGACATTCAGAAAGAAGATCTATATTTAAAGAAACCAATGAAATGGTTAATTTAAAGTTATTAAAAGCATTAGAGCATAATATAACGCCCATTGTTTGCGTAGGAGAATCTCTTAAACAAAGAGAAGAACTTGTAACAATAGACTTTATTAGGATGCAAATCAAAATTGCTTTTAAAAATGTACCACGAGAAGACGTTAAAAAAGTTGTTGTTGCCTATGAGCCGCTTTGGGCTATTGGAACAGGAAGAAATGCGTCTAAAACTACAGCAGAAGAAGTTTGTAAGGCAATCCGTGGATTAATAGCAGATCTTTATGATGAGGATACTAGTGAAAGTGTTCGCATTTTATATGGTGGAAGTGTTAAATCTTCTAATGTGAAAGAATACTTTTCTCAACCTAATATAGATGGTGGTATTATCGGAGGAGCAAGTCTTAATGAAGACTTTATAAATATTGTCAATTTTGATATATAAATATAGATAGGTTATAAAAAGGAGTTGCTTAGATTGAGTAAAAAACCAACAGTGCTAATGATTCTAGACGGTTTTGGATTAAATGAGCAAACTGAAGGTAATGCAATTTCTAATGCTAACATACCAAATATGGATAGAATTATGTCAAACTATCCATATGTCCAAGGATATGCTAGTGGTTTAGATGTTGGCTTACCAACAGGGCAAATGGGTAATTCAGAAGTAGGTCATTTAAATATTGGTGCAGGAAGAATTGTATACCAAGAACTTACAAGAATTACTAAAGAGATTGAAGATGGGGTATTCTTCGATAATGAAACATTATTAAAAGCAGTAGAAAACTGTAAAGCAAATAACAGTGCTCTACATCTTTTTGGTTTGTTATCAGATGGAGGCGTTCATAGTCATAACACTCATTTATATGCATTACTAAAACTAGCCAAAAAACATGAATTAGAAAAAGTATATATCCATGCTTTCCTTGATGGACGTGACACTTCACCAACATCAGGAAAAGGATTTGTAGAAGAATTAGAAGAAAAAACAAGAGAAATTGGTGTAGGAAAAATAGCTACAATAATGGGTAGATACTATGCCATGGATCGTGACAATCGTTGGGAAAGAGTAAAACTTGCATACGATGTTATGGTATTATCTCAAGGAGAAACTGCTATAAGTGCAGCTTCAGCTATGCAAGAAACATATGATAAAGGTTTAAATGATGAATTTGTTCTTCCAACAGTGATAACAACTGAAGGAAAACCTACAGCTAGCATTAATGAAAATGATAGTGTTATTTGTTTTAACTTTAGACCAGATAGAGCAAGAGAAATCACAAGAGCATTTTGTGATACAGAATTTGCTGGATTTGAAAGAGGAAAAGGCTTTATACCACTGACCTATGTATGTTTTACAAATTATGACATCACAATCGAAAACAAAGAAGTTGTTTTTCATAAAGATTCATTAGAAAATACATTAGGTGAGTATTTATCTACAAAAGGCATTAAACAACTAAGATTAGCTGAAACAGAAAAATACGCTCACGTAACATTCTTCTTTAATGGTGGCGTTGAAAAGGCCAACGAAGGAGAAGAAAGAATATTAGTAGACTCTCCAAAGGTTGCAACATATGACTTACAACCAGAAATGAGTGCATACGAAGTAAGTGAGAAACTTGTAAATGCAATCACATCTAAAGAATATGATTTAATCATCGTAAACTTTGCTAATCCAGATATGGTTGGTCATACTGGTATTATGGAAGCTGCAGTAAAAGCAGTTGAAGTAGTAGATGAATGTGTTGGTAATGCATTAGAAGCATTACTAAAAGCAGATGGACAAATGTTTATCTGTGCAGACCACGGTAACTCAGAGCAGTTAGTGGATTATGACACATTAACACCGTTTACAGCTCATACAACGAACCCAGTACCATTTATCTTAGTGAATTACAAAGAAGGTTATACATTAAGAGAAGGCGGTAAATTAGCTGATATAGCGCCAACTCTATTAGAAATGATGGAAATTGAAAAACCTGCCCAAATGACAGGTGAATCGTTACTTAAAAAGTCGTAGAATACACATTTAAAAAATAAGTGTGATTTTATATAAACCAAACAAGAAAGGGGATAAAAAAGAAATGAAAACTTATATTGAAATTATTGATGTATTTGCAAGAGAAGTACTTGACTCAAGAGCAAACCCAACTGTAGAAGTTGAAGTTGTTGTTGAAGGAGGATATGTAGGAAGAGCTGCAGTTCCATCTGGAGCATCAACAGGCGCTTTTGAAGCAGTTGAATTACGTGACGGAGGAGACCGTTACGTAGGTAAAGGTGTTCTTGATGCAGTAGATAATGTAAATAACGTTATCGCTGAAGAATTAATCGGAATGAACTGTTTAGATCAAGTTGCTATCGATATGAAAATGATCGAATTAGACGGAACACATAACAAAGGTAAATTAGGCGCTAACGCTATTCTTGGTGTATCTATGGCTGTAGCTAAAGCTGCTGCTGAAGCATTAGGATTATCTTTATACCAATACTTAGGTGGATTTAACGCTAAAGTATTACCAGTTCCTATGATGAACATCTTAAATGGTGGTGAGCATGCTGATAACACAGTAGACTTACAAGAATTTATGATTATGCCAGTTGGCGCTACAACATTCAAAGAAGCTTTAAGAATGGGATCTGAAATCTACCATAACTTAAAGAAAGTATTACACACAAAAGGATTAGCAACAGCTGTAGGTGATGAAGGTGGATTTGCACCTGACTTAGCATCTTCAGAAGAAGCAATCCAAGTAATTATGGATGCAGTAGAAAAAGCTGGATACAAACCAGGTGAAGACATTAGAATCGCTATCGATGCGGCTGCTAGTGAATTATACAATAAAGAAACAGGTAAATACCACTTCCCAGGTGAAAGCCAAATGGCTGGAAAAGAAGTAGTAAGAACATCTGAAGAAATGGTAGCTTACTATGAAGATTTAGCTAACAAATTCCCAATTATCTCTTTAGAAGATGGATTAGACGAAGAAGATTGGGATGGTTGGAAACTGTTAACTGAAAGATTAGGAAGCAAAATGCAGTTAGTAGGAGATGACTTATTTGTTACGAACACTGAAAGATTATCAAGAGGTATTGAATTAGGCGTAGGAAACTCAATCCTTATCAAAGTTAACCAAATTGGTACTTTAACTGAAACTTTCAATGCAATCCAAATGGCTAACAGAGCAGGATATACAGCAGTAATATCTCACCGTTCTGGAGAAACAGAAGATGCAACAATTGCAGACATCTGTGTAGCTGTAAACGCTGGTCAAATTAAAACAGGAGCTCCTTGCAGATCTGACCGTGTTGCAAAATACAACCAATTATTAAGAATCGAAGAAGAATTAGAAGATGTAGCTGAATTTTTAGGATTAGGCGCTTGGTTTAACTTAAAATAATCTAATTTTAAATATAAAATCCGTATCAGATTATGGTACGGATTTTTTAAATATACCTATCAAATCAGATTTTGTTTGTAAGTATTCTTAAAAAAATAAAATAGTTGAAACAATATAGAGCTTGTGCTAAAATATTACTGTTGATAGTAGGAGGTGAAGGTATGCAAATATTTCTTCAAATAGTTTTTATTTTAATTAGCTTATTCCTTATTGGGGTAGTATTAATGCAAAAAGGAAAAGCTCAAGGGTTATCAGGCGCTTTCGGTGGTGGATCAACGGGAGATTCTTACTGGAATAAAAACAAATCACGTTCAATGGAAGGTAAGTTAGATAGACTTACTAAAATAGTATCTGTTTTATTCTTCGTAGTAGCATTAGCATTAAGTTTAATATAAAAATAGTAATTTCAAACTTGCTTGCAAGGATTTGGAAATACTTTTTTAACAACTTGTGTCGATAGCACAAGGAAGAGATATAATGTGAAAGTGAATTTTTCAAACTTGTCCGCAAGAATTGAAATAACTTTTATGCAAGCCAGCTTGCAAGTTTAACATAAAAATGACACTCTGCTTATAGTAGAGTGTTTTTTTTTGTGACTTTTTAAATTAAAACCCATTGTAAAGGACAAATATTAAACCCCATACTTAATAAATCTGATTTCTCTTCTGGTGTGAGATTATTTAATGAAAGTTGGGGTCTTTCATTATTATAATATTAAATATAGTTCTTAATATAAGTTATTAATTCTGAAAAACTGTTTATAAAAGAAATGTTTATTTCTTGCTTACGAGTGCTAAAAAAGGATTCTATAGGTGCGTTGTCCCAACAGTTTGCCTTCCTAGACATGGATTGACTCATACCTAATTTTTTAACTTTATTGTGAACCTTGATCAGAAGCAAGAAGATTTTGTGATCCTGGGACCATCGATAGGTATCTTAAAATACAATCAGGAGAATATATTCCAACTAAATCAAAAAGGATATATCATTCTAAAATTAGTGATTACAAGGTTGTTAGCAAAGTAGAAGGTCACGGTGCTTCTGTTATGACGGTATACAAATTCATTGAAAAGAAAGGATATACTGGTAAATATGCCTCTGTTGTAGCATTTGTAGATTGGAAAGAAAATATAACTATGGTTAGTAAGTATGGTGAGCTTTTTAATATAAACATTTTTCTAATGGATTTGGGATTTTTTAGAAGAAAGTATATATGCCTACCTCAGATAGAAGTCAATATTTGGAGGAATTCCATAGGAAATATTATTCGATAATATGAAAACAGTTGTTGATAGAGCAAAATCGTCTTTTACAAGCGTTACCCAATATTTTTATTATAGAACCTTATAAAAATGACACTCTGCAGATGTAGAATGTTTTTTTTGCTATTGTACAAGAATATTACATTATTTCGAGTTCATTAAAAGGACCATCATTTAGAATAAATGATATATGGAAAAGAGGCCTCGTCATAGATATTTTAATTAAAAGTATTTGTAATGAAATTTCTGTGTTTGATAGCTAATTATTTTCTAAATTGTATTCTTTCAAAGATATAACCTATTAATAATGAAATTAAAATTAAAATTACAATATTATTAAAGATAGTTGTAACTAGGGTACCAATAAAAATACAAAGAGCAAATTTAATAAGATTTTCTTGGTTAACTTTTTTCATATAGTCTCCTCTTTAACTTAGTTATAGTTAGGTGTTTCCGAAACGCCAAGACTCGCAAAAACACGGGATATTTTTTCAGTAAAATAATATAACTCCTCACCAGATTGTGGTAAAATTGAATTCACAGAAGCAAATTCAGACCAACCTAAAAGGAGTTATATCTATTTTAACATAAACAGCTTTGTTTGGCAGAAATTTATTACGATTACTCAACTTTTTTTGAGACTGACAAAAATCACTTACTTTCAATTACTTAGTATAATTTATAATATCGTCAACCACATAAGATGGTTGACGATATAAAACTATTACTGCTTGATTAATAGTTACGCTTAATTAATAACAATTAAAAGTATACATCTGATTTATAGTATACAGTCCAATATGCATCGTACGCATTTTTACACGCAGTGTCATAACTCATACATGTAGATACAAGTTTTGAATGAGCACCTGCGGAAGCTACTATCGATGCCCAGGCAGCAGTACTCAAAGTTCCACCAGTAAAAATTGCGCCAGCACCAGCAGCAGCAGAAACTACTATAGAAAGACCAGACAATCCCATATCCATTATTATTTGTCCTTCTAAAGTATTAATTGAATCAACATAAGATTTAAATCTACTTAAATCTGATGAATTCGCGGTAGTTTCATCTGTTTTGAAATAATAGTAATTAAAGATATTACTTCTTGGTCTCCTTAATTCCCACTTATTAGTAGTTCCATACGTTTTTGTGTATTCATAGTTAGTAAATGTGTTTTCTTTTAACGATGCTCTTATACCTACAACAAATTCTTGTTCTGGTATTTGGATGAAAACAATATCACCTTTAAATTGTTCACCTGTATAAATATCTGTGGCAATTGTTTGTACCCAATTATCAATTTTATTAAAGGTAGTTGTGTAGATCATGTTATCATCATTTGCTTGAGCAATTCTAACTTGTTCATCATCTTGTAGAATAATTGTGTTATAATTAGTGTCTTTTGTTTGTCCAGATACTGCAAATGTCATATTTAATGATAAAATAATAATGAAAGCAAAGCTTATTATGTTTTTTTTGTAACGTTTAATATTCATAAATATCCACCTAAATAGTAAAATGTGTACGTACAAGCAAATAATAGCACAATAAATTTGAAATATAAATATAATTAATAAAAAAATAAAAAAAATAAAAAAAATAGATTAATCAGTATATTAACAATTGAGTAAGATAAATAAAAAATATTAGATGAAACGCTATAATGCTTATTGAATAAGAGAAAAAAGCTTGTTTTTTCGTAGTTGCATCTTTGTTTTTTTAATTAATTCCAGAAGAGAGCTAAATAATCTTAAACTGTATTATTTATAAGAATAAATAGTGGTGCACTATGTCGATGGAAACATTATAATAGGGGATACATCAGTTTAAATTAGTTGACCAGAAGTTTGCATTTACACCTCTGAGTAGTTGACGGATTTTTGCATCAAGGGCTAGAAAACCTACATTTTTGGATATACTATAGAATGAAAGTTGAGACTAAAAGAAGATATATATTAAGATATTGACGAAAAAGCATTTTATAATTTGGTGCAGAATTTTGATTCAAAAAATCTAGATAGTCACGTACTTTAAGAAAAAAAGAAATGATACTTAAGACTCTACACCCTAAATTGATAGTGAAGGGTGTTTTTTTAGCCAATCATTTATTTTAACTATATCACAAATGATTTCCCAAGAATTGGTATTTATTTTCCCAAAACTTTGTTTAAAAGACCTAATATATGGTATACTAAGATAAAGATTCTTTGAAAAGTAGGTGGATTTTATGAATAATATCGAATTTGATACAAAAAAACAAATAATTATGGACTTAGTGAGTCACCCAGAATATAGACCTTTAAAAATAAAAGAAATAGCTGCTTTGTTAGATATACCCCAGCACGACAGACATATATTAGATGAAGTACTGCAGACATTAATAGCAGAAGGTAAACTCATAAAAACAAAAAGAAGCAAGTACGCAGTGCCAGAAAAATTGAACTTAATATCAGGTGTATTTGAAGGCCACCCAAAAGGGTTTGGTTTTGTTGTTGTGGAAGAAGAAGAAAACGATATCTTCATACCAGGTGATAATACCAATGGTGCATTACACAAAGACAAAGTATTAATCAAAATTGTTAGTGAACCAAGTGGAAGAAGAAAAGAAGGAGAAGTTGTTCAAATCGTAGAACGTGGTGTTACAGAAGTTATTGGTACTTTTGATAAAAGCAGTAACTTTGGATTCGTAATACCAGACAATCCAAAACTCTTTAAAGATATATTCGTTTCAAAAACCAATGACAAAGGCGCTGTTACAGGTCATAAAGTAATTGTAGAAATAACCAACTATGGTAATGAAAGACGAAGCCCAGAAGGTAGTATCACTGAAATCATTGGGCATGTAAACGATCCAGGAACAGATATTACTTCAATTGTTAGAGGATTTAACCTTCCAGTTGATTTTCCTGAAGCAGTTATGAGAGAAGTTGAAAGCATACCAGCAGAAGTACAAGAAAAAGAATTAAAAAACAGATTGGATATTAGAGATTGGCAAACAGTAACCATTGACGGTGAAGATGCGAAAGACCTTGACGATGCCATCACAATCACTAAAAAACCAGATGGAAAATACACATTAGGGGTACACATAGCAGACGTTACTCACTATGTAAAAGAGAATTCATTTCTTGATAAAGAAGCCATCACTAGAGCCACAAGCGTATACTTAGTAGATAGGGTTATTCCTATGCTACCTCACAAATTATCCAATGGTATATGTTCACTAAATGCAAATGTAGACCGATTGGCTCTAAGTTGTATTATGGACCTAGATGAAAATGGTACTGTAATTGGACATAAAATAGAACAAACAGTTATCAATGTAGATAGAAGAATGACCTATACAGCAGTTAAAAAAATACTTGAAGAAAATGACGAGGAAACCATAGCTGAATACAAAGAATTGGTACCAATGTTCAAAGATATGGAAGACCTAGCAATGCTTCTTAGAACAAAACGTAAACAAAGAGGGTCTATAGACTTTGACTTCCCAGAAAGTAAGATCATCTTAAATGAACAAGGGGAACCAATAGATATAAAAGCTTATGATAGAAATGTGGCTACTAAAATCATTGAAGAATTTATGTTATTAGCCAATGAAACCATAGCAGAAGACTATCACTGGCAAGAGCTTCCTTTTGTCTATAGAACTCACGAATTGCCTGATCCAGAAAAAATACAGAAATTAGGACAGTTCATATACAATTTTGGATACCGTATCAAAGGTCATAAGGAAAGCATTCATCCAAAAGAAATTCAAAAATTACTGTCTGAAATAGAAGGCAAGCCAGAAGAACCAATTATTAGCCGTTTGGCATTACGCTCTATGAAGCAGGCAAGATATACAGCAAGCAATGATGGACACTTTGGTCTATCAGCAAAATACTACACTCACTTTACATCACCAATTAGAAGATACCCAGACTTACAGATTCATAGAATCATCAAGCAGAATCTAAACGGTGAGTTAAATGAGAAAAAAATAGCCCATTATAAGAGTATATTGCCTCAAGTAACAAAACAATGCTCCGAATTAGAAAGAAGAGCAGAAGAAGCGGAAAGAGAAACAAACAAACTTAAAAAAGTAGAATATATGTCTAAACACATTGGTGAAGAATTCGAAGGTGTTATCTCAGGGGTAACAAGTTGGGGTATTTATGTGGAATTGCCTAATACAGTAGAAGGATTGGTTCATGTGACGGCATTAGACGATGATTACTACATTTTTGACCAAGAAAAATATATGTTTGTTGGAGAACGCACCAGTAAGATATATAGAATTGGTGATACAGTTAATATAAGAGTTTTAGGTACTGACAAGATACAGAAAACCATAGATTTTGAAATGGTAGAATAACCTTTAATCCCCCACATTACTGTGGGGGATATTATACGCTTTATCTAGTATAGTTAGAGGTGATTAAATGTTAGAGGTAATATCAGATTCTTTAATATTATTAACTGTTGGCGTGTTATTACTAAGACTGGCAGGTAGAAAATCCATATCCCAGTTAACCATTCCACAGACCATTATAATGATTTCTATAGGGAACTTAATCATACAGCCAATCGTAGAAACAAGTGTTTGGAAAACCATTGTTGGCGCTAGTACATTTATAGCCTTTTTATTGGTTATGGAAGTGGGCCAAGTCAAATACAATTGGGTAGAAAAGCTTTTAAAAGGTCATGCCGTTATCGTTATTGAAGATGGGAAATTAAATGCTACCAATCTGAAAAAGATTAGAATGACTGTAGACCAATTAGAAGTTAGACTTCGTCAACAAGGTGTAAAAGATATAAAGGATGCAAAAATAGTTACCTGTGAAGCCAATGGACAAATAGGTGTGGAACTAATAAGAGAAGCACAACCCCTTACAATTGGAGAATTTGAAAAATTAATGGCTAAGTACATTACAAAAGAAGCCAATCCACAAGAAGAAATAGCCCCACTTTTTGATGAATTAGTTAATCCAAGAAAACACTATCCTGAATATCTAGAGTAAAGAATAAAGCCCTTGAAATTGTTAATGTATATGATATAATATAGGGTACCGCAACAAATATAAGGTTGGTGTTAAAATGGGCCAAGATAGTATTAAACTAATAGCACAGAATAAAAAAGCATATCACGATTACTTTATAGAAGAAAAGTACGAAGCAGGCATCGTTCTAGCAGGAACTGAAGTTAAGTCAATTCGTATGGGCAAATGCAGTATAAAAGAATCCTTCGTTAGACCAAAAGATGGAGAAGTTAATATACTAAATATGCATATCAGTCCTTATGAAAAAGGGAATATATTTAACAAAGATCCATTAAGAACAAGAAAATTATTGCTTCACAAATACGAAATCAATAAAATTCAAGGTGCTATTACTCAAAAAGGCTATACCTTAGTCCCCCTGAAAGTATATTTAAAAGGGAGTCTAGTAAAAGTTCAAATAGGTCTAGCAAAAGGTAAAAAACTTTATGACAAACGTCAAGATATTGCTAAAAAAGATCAAAGACGTGCGGCAGAAAAAGAGTTTAAAATCAAGAATTTAAATTAGTTTAAATTTGAGTTCAATAAATCTTAATAGTAATAATTTTGCTATGTTGTAATATACTAACATTGACAAAAACACAAAAGTAGTATAAATTAGGTTATGCACCTAATATTTATTTTTCGTCTAATACTAGTACGGGGGTGTACTGGTTTCGACGGGGGCATCAGATATTAGAGGAGCCATCCGCAGCTTTCTGGGACTGCGTCAACAACCTGGTAAATAAATTAAACGCAGACGAAAATAATTTCGCATTAGCTGCTTAATGCAGCTTGTTAACTCTCAGTAACCCGCGGCTGTGGGTTAACATCAAATGAAGCGGGGAACTTCTCTTACAAAGCTTTGAGTAGGAAGAAGAATTATGAAGCTACTAACCTACAAAGCCTGTCGTTAGGCGTTGTAGTGAGGGAATGTTAAAATAGCGACTGTGATGGGAGATACTGTAATAAATGGGTCTTCGGACAGGGGTTCGATTCCCCTCACCTCCATAAATTTTGAAAAAGCCTTGTAAACACAGTGTTTACAAGGCTTTTTCAATTTCATATGGCCACTTGGAAAACCTATCTCTTCCTCGAACTTTTTCAAAAATTAAATGCCCCCATAATGAATCCATTTATTATTCCAGATGTGATATTTTCCTAGCAAACACCCTATTTCCAGCGTGTTTATGTGATACACCCCCTGAATGGCAGTCGAAAACATATTCCTCACAGCCTTCAATATACCAATCATCATAAAGAGAAAGCAACTGACCAGATTTCCAATGCTGAGAATGGCTTTTTTTCCCCGGTATTTCACGGATAAATGGCTTGTCGACAAGGCAGTGCATTGCATTGAGACCATTGGTCTGGGTATATTCTTTGTAATTAAGAAATATTTCTTCTTTTAGTTCTGGTTTTATATAATGTAATACACCGCTCGAAAAAAGGATATCGAACTTTTGCTCCAGTCTGAAATCCCATATATTGGCTTTAAACACATCGACATAGACATTGGCTTTATCAGCCAGTCTTTTGGTTTTTTCAATGCCAGCATTTGAAATATCAAAAGCACTAACTGAATAGCCACATCTGGCAAAAAACACGGCGTCCTTTCCTTCGCCACAACCAATATCAAGTAACTTTAAAGGCTTTGTTGGTGGCAAGAGTTCGAGGACTTTTAAACACATTGTGGAGGGGGTAACGCCCCAAAAATATTCTTCTTTATTGTAATGGTCTTCATAGTAAGAGCGTGAATCAAAGTTATGAGAATAACCCATAATTTTATCGATACTCACTGAAAAGATAGATGCCAACGAAGGCAAAAGCGATATATCTGGAGAAGAGTGTCCCTTTTCCCATTTACTGACGGCTTGGCAGGTGATGTTAAGCTTAGTTGCTATTTCTTCTTGGGTCAACCCCATATCTTTACGGTATCGCGCGATGTTTTCGCCCACAATGTTTTTCATATGATTACCTCAAATGATTGCCCCATTATTTTTTCGTAGCATTCTAAATACTTGGATTTAGTCATTTCAATAACATGCTGAGGCAAATAATTGGGGAGTTTGTTTGCATACCCATTCATACTTAGCCAGTTTCGAAGATACTGTTTGTCTAGGCTGTCTTGAGAGCGGCCAATTTCATAAGTGTCAAGAAGCCAAAATCGGCTTGAGTCAGGCGTTAAAATTTCGTCAGCAATTATAAGTTCTCCATTATTGTCTAGCCCAAATTCGAATTTTGCATCGGCAATGATTAAACCTTTACTTAATGCATAGCGCGCGCATTTATCATAGATTTCAATGGATTTGGATTTGATTTTTTCTGAAAGATCCTCCCCTAAAAGTTCAATGGCTTTTTCAAAAGTTATATTTTCATCATGACTTCCAGAATGTGCTTTTGATGAAGGAGTAAATATTGGTGTTGGTAATTTTTCGCTTTCCTTCATGCCTTTTTGTATTTTGATTCCACATATCTCACTGGTTTGAAGGTAACTTTTCCAACTAGAACCAGAAAGGTAACCTCTAACGATACATTCGATGGGAAGCATTTTTAATTTTTTGACTAACATACTTCGACCCTGAAATGATTCATTTTGAAACTCTTTAGGAAAATCATCTAGTTTTGTGGAAAGTACATGATTTGGAATAAGGTCTGAAACATAATCAAACCAAAATGCGGACATTTGATTTAATAGGATGCCTTTCTGTGGAATATCATTTGGCATAATATGATCAAACGCAGAAATTCTGTCAGATACAACCATTAACAAACGCTTTTCATCCACTTCGTAAATATCTCTTACTTTTCCACTGCTTATATTTTTCATATAAATGATCCTTTCTTTTTAGGAAGATGTAGTTCATAATTTATATTATAGTATAGTTATATACTTAGTTTCAATAATCCAATAATTGATATTAACATAAAAATCAACTGCTGGTTGAAAAAAAGAATATTTGGGATAAAAATAGTCAAACTATAGCGAGGTGACCAATTTCAAATGATCATTTACTACAAAAAAATTAAAGGTAAAAGGAGTATTAATTATAATCATCATTAAAAAGGGGTTTGATCAAAATAGTAGGAATAGAGCAGCTCAGTTATATAGCAAGGCCTTTGAAAAAATTGGATTCTTTAAGAATAAGGTAACGGGTTATATAGTCAAAACGGAATAGGTATTTATGTCGGTGTTGTACGTCACTTAATAACACGTAAAAATACAACTAGGAATCTGTATGGTTATGTAATAATTATTTGAGGTAATATAATATGTGTATATTCATATATATTACTAAATTCAATATTGTCCTTTTTAGTATTTATTCCCTTGAAATTTGACTTATGTGTCATAATAATATTTAAAATCAAATATGTGATTTCTAATAAAATAGAGGAAAAGTCACTAAATTAATTAAAACACATATTTTTAATTAATGGAATAGTATTAATAAAAGAGGTTGATATATAATGTCAAATAATTATATTTTTTCAAATGCTGAAGAAGAATTATTATCTTTACCTAAAGAGTATACCGTAGAAATAGCTTTAGAAAATAACGATCTCCTTTATACTCCATTAGCTCAGTCATTTAATATAGATCAACTCGTAAAATTTTTATGTAATTTTAATAATGGGATTCCAGATAAAATAAGAATTACTATGTTTGGTATTGATGGACCACCTACTCTTTCTATATTGGAGTACAATGGAGAATACTTAAAATTGACTATAGATGTTTCTAGATATGATGGTGATGTTTACGATGAATTCATAATTTCTTATGGCTATGATATAATTATAGATAAAACTTATTATAATTCTTATAATGCTTATAGCTTCTTCTTGAATAAATTTGATAATGGTTTAGCACTAATCTTTACTTATACTATTTTTAATATGCAACTATAAAATCTAATGTTGAGTACTTTTTATCTGACTTACTATTTACTTTTAATTTAAATATAAAAAAGTACACATCTAAATGGTTAGTTTTTATATTATCCTATCCAACTTGGTGTGTACTTTACATGCTAAAAACCGCATAAAATCAAGGGCTTTTCAAGAATAAAACTAAACAACAATGATGGGTTTAATTCCCGTCATTTTGTGGTGTCATCAAAGTGACTTAGCACTAAAAATAGCATAAAATACAAATAAATAAAAGTAAACATAAATCAATATTAAAAGAGGGTAATTACAAATAATGTAAACATACCTAAACATAAAGAAATAGAGGTGTATTCGTTCGATTCCCCATACCTCCATAAATTATAACCCGCGAAATTCAGACAATTGGTTGGAGGTTCGCGGGTTATTTGTTTTTTAAAATAATATACTATAGATATTAATGGTAGTCTGAGAAATATATTTGTAAAAAAGTTAGAGAAGAACATTGTTTTAGTTTAATTATATGTCAAAAAAAGTTGAGTATTTGAGTGAGTTAGAAACCTTTTTAAAAGAAATAGAAGAAGAAAGTTTAGAGCTTTTAGCTTGACCAGTACTGTAATAAAAGGAACAATAGATATTAAGGAAATTATTGAAATAAAATTAAAACTCATATATACTATTAATAGAAATCATTTGAAAAACTTTATAATCAATAATTGAATAGATCTATTACAGAAGGAGGTATTGTTTGTTTAAATTAGATCATTATGCATAGCAAAGGCTATTGCATGATATGAATATCAAATAGCCTTTGCTTAATCCTAATATATAATTTACTAGGAGGAGCAAATTGAGCTATAAAAAAGCATCAGATATTTTACCAAAAGAATTAATTGATATAATTCAAAAGTATGTTGATGGTGAATATATCTACATACCAAGAAAAGAAGATAATAGAAAGTCTTGGGGAGACAAAACAAGAAGTAAGAATGAAGTTTATGAAAGAAACCTCACTATTTATAGTAAATATAAAAGCGGTATTTCAGTGAAAAAACTCGCTGAAACATACTATTTGTCACCTAACTGGATTCATAGAATTATTTCAAAATTAAATAGAGAATAGTTATTAAAAAGCATTATAAAAGAATATTTTATAGTGCTTTTTTGTTTCTGAAAAGAGGTAGAACCAATAATGTAAAGACATATTTGTTATAATGATTTATGGAATAGAATGATAAATTGATTGGAGTGGTTTGAGTGAATGATGAATTAAAAGTAAGCAATTTGACCGACTTAGATATTCTAGAGGCAGAAAAAATATGGGTGACTCAGTACGAACGCTACTGTAACCACGGTAGTTTTCCTTCGTATTGGAAAGAACAAACAGAACTGCTAGAAAAATTTCTTATGAACAAAATAAAGAAGAAAAGTGCCGTGGTTGCAAAGTTAGGGGATAAAGTCATAGGTTTTCTAGCATATGATAAATTCCCTTTTAATGGCGAGAATTCAGTATTTTGTCCGGCAATAGGACATGCGGCTACTGAAGAATATAAGGAAAAAGTATATCATGCGTTATATAAAAGCATTTCACAGGAATGGGTTAATAAAAGCATTTTTAATCATATGTGGACAATTTTTTATAATGATGATAAATTGAAAAAAATATTATTTGATTTAGGGTATGGTTCGTATTTAATAGATGCATTTAGTGACTGCAATATTTTATATAGTGAAAATGCTACATATGATATAAGAAAAGCGTCCACTAAAGATACGGATGTTTTATATGAGCTTGTGAAGGAATCAAATCACTATTATTCTGCCGCACCTTTATTTCTAAAAAGAGATGAATTGACATTAAAAGAGATTGAAGAACTGATTTTAAAGAGTAATGTGTTCATTGCATGGGATAAAGAGATACCAATTGGGTTTATGAATTTAAGTATTACTGATCATAATAATTGTATAGACTTATCAGTGAAAGATTGTGGTTTGATAAATGAAATTGGCACTTATATAAAAGTAGAATATAGAAATAAAAAGATAGGAAGTCAACTACTACAAACTGTAAATAACTACTGTAGAGAAGTTAACGCCAGGTATATTCACGTGGATTTTGAAACATCAAACTTATATGGTAATAAGTTTTGGAAAAAATACTTTAATCCCATGTTATTATCTATGAGAAGAACGATCAACAAAAATATAAATGACTAATAGAAAACTGCGCTTGACTTTCCCTGTTATGTATATGGCTGATGAAAAATCAAGGTTCACGATCATTACAGGAATAATAACGAGTGTTAAGTTGTACAAAAATTCTTACATGGAACAGTGGGGACGGTTGATTGACAAAAACGCCTCACTTTAATATGTTTTATATTGATTTATTGGCGAAAATCTGTATAGAAGAAGGAAGGAAATAGAATATGGCTACATTTGATGATTTTTTGAAGATAGATATTAGAGTAGGAGAGATTATTAAAGTAGAGAGTTTTGAAAAAGCTAAAAAACCTGCATATAAACTATGGGTTGATTTTGGTGATGAAATTGGTATAAAAAAATCAAGTGCCCAAATAACTGAATGCTATAGAAAAGAAGAGCTGATTCACAAGCAAGTTTTAGGAGTAGTAAACTTCCCCCCAAGACAAATTGGTGATTTCATGTCAGAAGTGTTAATCTTGGGGATATATGGGTCACAAGGAGTTGTGTTAATTCAACCAGAACAGCCTGTAAAAAAAGGTGATAAATTAGGTTGATTTACATGATTATATTATGAACCCAAAAAAAATAGAAATATACATAAGAAAAATTAACAGCAAACTATTAAAATCCTTATTGGGTTAGAAATATTTTTTACCCTATAACTTCAGGAAAAAAACTCAAAGTATTGACATATAAATAAAAATAGTCTAGAATTATCTTAAATTTAAAAGTGAAAGGATGGTTTTTTTGTTAATTGTATCTGGAATGGTGAGATTCAACTAAATATAGTTGTTTAAGGTGCTTTTTGGTATTTAATACCGCTTATTTTTTGTGCCTTAAAAGTTACCTTACAGATTGCTTTCATAAACCATCTTGAAATTTCATTTTTATCATGGGCGGAAATGTATAATGTAAGTGTTGCAAATAAAATTGTAACGCTTATTTTTTATATATAGAATATGTTAAAAAATGACTTTTCAGTATTTATGCCCACAGGAGCATTCTACATATTTATGTAATCTGCTTTTGCGGGCATTTTTTTGAGGAGGAATTCACAATGAAACAAGAAACTTTCGAATTACTAGAATTTAATAAAATACTTTATATGCTTTCTGAGTATGCACTGTCAGAGCGTAGTAAGATTAAGATAAAAGCCCTTAAGCCTTTTATGGATGAATCAGAAGTCATAAGAGAAATGCAGGAAACAACACAAGGAAAAAAAATCATAGAAAGTATTGGAAATCCCCATATGGGATCAACTACGCAAATCGAAAAAGTAATCGCTTTACTTGGCAAAGACATTATGCTATTGCCAGAACAGTTTAATGAGGTAAAACAATTCATAACGACCTGTAGAAGGATGAAACAGTATCTAAAAAGAGCAGAAAGTACAGCTCAAGAAATTGCGTTTTATGGAAATTCTATTCATGAGTTAGGAGTGTTAGAAGAAGAAATAGAAAATGCCATAAGGGGAGGAATTGTTCAGGATAGGGCATCTAGTGCACTGGCAAATACGCGTAAAAAAATAGACCGATTGGGAGAAGAAATAAAAAGTAAAATAGAGAGTCTACTCCGTGGCAATAGTGGTTATTTTAGTGAAAGCTTCGTTGTAACCCGCAATGGGCGTTACACTTTGCCTGTAAAAAAAGAGTATAAAGGTCAGGTGAATGGAACCGTTATAGACACTTCAAAAAGTGGGGGAACTTACTTTATTGAGCCTTCTGTAATTAGTAAGAAGCAAGAGGCATTGTCAACCTTACACATAGAAGAAGACAATGAGGTAAGAAGAATTCTTTACACATTAACAGCCCTTGTAGAAGAATATCTGCCATTAATAAAAGTTAATATAGAAGCAATGGAAACCTTGGATTTTATTTTTGCCAAAGCAAAGTTAAGTCTGTCTATGAAAGGTGTGCCACCACAAATAACTACAGATAGGGTTATTAAAATAAAAGGCGGTAAACACCCCCTTATTCCAGAGGGGGAAGCGGTCCCACTAGATTTTTATCTTGGCGATAGCATCAAAGAGAAAGGATTTGTGAGAGGGATTGTTATTACTGGTCCTAATACAGGGGGAAAAACAGTTACTTTAAAAACGGTTGGGTTATTTTCGCTTATGGCTCAAAGTGGTTTGCATATACCTGCAGAAGAAGCCAGTGTTTGTATGAATAATGATATACACTGTGATATTGGAGATGGCCAAAGTATAGCAGAAAACTTATCTACTTTTTCTTCTCATATGAAAAATATTATTCATATATTAAATACAGCAGATGACCAATCACTTGTGTTATTAGATGAATTGGGCTCAGGAACAGATCCGGCAGAAGGCATGGGGCTTGCTATTGCAATTCTAGAAGAAATTGCCAAGAAAAAATGTTTGCTCGTTGCAACAACCCATTATCCTGAGATTAAAGAATTTGCTAAGAACACACAAGGATTTATAAATGCAAGAATGGCGTTTGATCGAAAAAATCTATTGCCTTTGTACCAATTAGAGATTGGGGAAGAGGGAGAAAGTTGTGCATTGTATATTGCAAAAAGATTAGGATTAGAACAAAAGATTATAGAACGGGCATATGCAGTAGCTTATAGAAAGGAAGATGTGGTTGAGAAGAAAAGTCATTATGACTTAAATAATTTGAAAAAGAGTTCGGAGGCTCAATTAAGTAATGCTCAAAAAAGCCATTCTATAATTACACAACCCATCAAGAAACAAACTAAAACGAAAAAGCTAGATCCAACTAAGAACATACACTTTAATATTGGAGACAGTGTTACGGTGTATCCTCAAAAGGAAGTTGGAATTGTATATAAAGAAGCTAATGAAAAAGGTGAGATTGGCATACAAATTAAGAAAGAAAAAAAGCTTGTTAATCATAAGTTTGTAAAGTTACTCATTAGCGCAAGTGAACTTTATCCTCCAAATTATGATTTTTCTATTATTTTTGATTCTGCAGACAATAGAAAGGCAAGGAAAAGTATGACTAAAAAGCATGATCCAAATGTAACCATTGTGCTAGAAGAAAATAAAAAAGGGATTGAATAAGGCAAACCTGCATTGCAATACAGAATTCTTCTATCGGAAAACAACCCTGAGAATAAGTATTTAAAAATTAATTTTCTTAATAAATCAAATGAAAGCAATGTAAGTGGGCGTATAAGATTTTGTGATTCATTCTATAATGAAAATGGAGGTTTTCTTTAACCTACGAAGATAAGGAGACATTTATATTGTCTTTTAGTGGATAAGAAACCCAATGGTTCACCTCTATTAATGAACTGCCCTAGATCAAAGGGTTTAGTATGAAGAGACACCATATTTGGTGACACAAAAGTGTCATTAAAATATGGTGTCTTTTAATCAGGTCAACTCACAAATTTTTTAAATGATTTAAACATAGCATTCCACATAGAATATGGATTACTATGTTTGATTGATTTAATTACTGTTGTAGAGAATCCTTTAAAGCAACTTAATCAGCTCTTCTAACTCTTCAGATAAAGATTTTGCAAGTTTAAAGTCTTTATTTTTTAGAGCTAATTCTATTTTTGTTTCAATTGATTTTTTCTTTTGTTCAAGTTCTAAATATTCCTTACTAAAATGATTAGCATAGATTTTCCTTTTAAATTTCTTCATACTCACTTTTCTAAGGGTCTTATCATCAATAATTAGAACATAATCCATGCAATTGGATATAAAGTAGTAATCATGAGAGATCATTAGAATAGCGCCTTTATAGTTTTCTACGGCTTTTTCAAGTGCTATTTGTGAGTATGTATCTAAATGACTTGTGGGTTCATCTAGAAGCAACACATTTGCCCTCATAGCAGAAACTTTAGCTAATTGGAGTAGATTTTTTTCTCCGCCTGATAAGGACCCTATTTTTTGAACGATTATTTCTTCGTCAAAACCATAGTTTGAAAGATAGGATATAATCTCTCCATTGGTTTTAAAACCTGCATCGAAGAACTCTTCAAGTATTGTATTAGCCTCATTTAGTGTTTCCCCTTGATGCTGAGATAAATAAGCCATTTTAACATCAGGATTAATTTCAATTAGATCACTATCATTTTCAAAAATGGTTCTTAATAAAGTGGTTTTTCCAGTACCATTTGATCCTATAAGAGCCACTTTATCAGTAGACTTAATCTCGAAATTAACATTTTCTAAAAGTATCTCATCATAGGAAACACTGTAATTATTAACTTTTAAAGCAACGATTTCTTCCAACTCATTATCCATATCAAAAATGATATTCGGTTGTTTAATATCTACAAAAGGTTCTTTAATACGTCTTGCTTCTAATCTTTCTTGAATTTTGACTCTAGCATTTAGAGACTTTCCTCGAGCAGCTTCAGAATTACGAGTTGCTATATTTCTTAGGTTATTGATTAAAATAGCATTTCTCTCAATTTCTTCACTATCGGCTATAGCCAATTCTTGTAACTCGATTTTAGTTTGAAGTAATGAAAAGTTATAATCTATAAAACTTCCATCAAATTCTTGGAGGTCCATGTTTTCAAGGTGTAGAATTTTGTTAAAACAATGATTCAATAGATATCTGTTGTGGGTAATAATTAATAGTGTTCCTTTATGGAAGTTAATTAGGTTTTTAAGAGAATTAAGGTTCTCAAAGTCTAAGAATACATCTGGTTCATCCATTATGATTAAGTCAGGGTGACTGAGCATTTCCTTAATTACTTGTATGAGTTTGAATTCTCCACCACTAAGCTCAGATACCTTTAGATCTTTATGCTTCATTAGGTTTGCTAGATTCAGTTTTTTGTTTATGATGCTTTCAAAATCATCTCCACCTATTGCATTAAATGCGTCTAAAGTTTCTTGGTATTTTTCTAGTAAAATTTCAATATCCATAGATGTTTCCATTTCAGCACAAATGGATGTTATTTCATTTTGTAGTTTAATAAATTCTTGTCCTATATATTCGAAAACTGTAATATCATTTTTATTCTCTAGTTGGGAGAACTGACTTACATAACCAATTCTACAATTAGGGTCTATTTCTAACTTACCATCGAACATATATCTTTCTGGATTCATAATGATATCTATTAATGTACTTTTTCCACTTCCATTTGTCCCTATAAAAGCGCAATGTTGATCATCTTCTAATGAAAATGAAATATTATTATATAATTCTTTTTGGGGAAACGAGTAGGACAAGTTATCTGCTTTTATCATATTATTATTACCTCACTTTATCATTTGAAAGAGCCTATAAATTTAGTCTTTAGTATATAATATTGCCAGTAGAAATTTTGAAATTCAATATTATATAGTAAGGATAATATTTTTTGCTTTTCAGTGGTTAGCATAACACCTTTTTTTACTAATTTCAATCATGTAATTCTCTAAGTAAAAAAACACAAAAAGAAATAGCAGCAGATTTATTAAGAATATTGAGCAACTTCTAATGATTGTTCAAAAATTGATACCTATCAAGAAACATTTTATTCTAAAAAACATATGATGAAATAAGACAAGTTAAAAACTTAATTGATAGGGGTGAATAGATTATATGAATAATTGTAATGATGATAATAACCTTAATAGAGGGTGTTTTACAAAAAGATATTATAAGTGCTCTGACCAAGACAATAAATGGGAAAAGCAATGCCCAATTTGCCCAAGAGGTCCAAGAGGAAGGACAGGTTTAATAGGCCCAACAGGCCCAACAGGCCCAGCAGGAGGCCCAACGGGTCCAATAGGTCCAACAGGCCCAACGGGACCAGCGGGAGAAGATGGAGCAACAGGCCCAACAGGTCCAGCAGGAGGACCAACAGGACCAACCGGACCAACCGGTCCAGCAGGGGGTCCAACCGGTCCAACAGGCCCAACGGGACCAGCGGGGGAAGATGGGGCAACAGGACCGACAGGCCCAGCAGGAGGACCAACAGGTCCAACGGGTCCAACAGGTCCAACAGGCCCAGCGGGAGGCCCAACCGGTCCAACAGGCCCAACGGGACCAGCCGGAGCAGAAGGCCCAACAGGCCCAGCAGGTCCAGCAGGAGCAGAAGGCCCAACAGGCCCAGCAGGTCCAGCAGGAGCAACAGGCCCAACGGGTCCAGCCGGAGCAGAAGGCCCAACAGGCCCAACAGGTCCAGCAGGCGGTGTATTAAACTATGCAGATTTTTATGCTTTGATGCCACCTGATAATGCAGCAACAGTTGCACCTGGAACAGATGTAAGCTTCCCACAAGATGGTCCAACTAGTGGATCTGACATTGCCCGTACTGGTCCAAGTTCATTTAACTTGGCACTAATAGGCACTTATCAAGTTTTATTTCAAGTGAGTGTGACCGAAGCAGGTCAATTGATTTTGACTTTAAATGGTGCTGATTTAGTATATACAGTAGTGGGGCGAGCAACAGGGACTTCTCAGATAGTAGGAATGGCTCTTGTGACTACGACAACTATAAATTCAATACTCACTGTAAGAAATCCTGCTGGCAATGCAGCAGCACTAACCATCACACCGCTAGCAGGAGGTACAAGGCCGGTTTCAGCACACCTTGTTATCATGCAAATCGCATAGAAGAAAGTAGTATGGTACAATAAAAAAGAAAGGCACAATGTCAATATATAGAGACATTGTGCTGATTTTTTGATGATTAAAATCAATGGATACATTTGTTTTCTATAAGTTGTATATTATTCATAAGTCTTTTATCATTAGGATTTAATGAAAGTGCTGTTTTTGCATGAATAAGGGATTCTTCATGTAATCCAAGGTAATAACAACTTAGTGCAGCTAGATCATAAGGGGTATCATCCCAACAATAGCCCATATTAATATAGGTGGATGATTTTTCCTTTATTTTTAAAGCTTCTTTTGTCATATAAAAGACCATTTCCCAATTCTCTATTAAATATGCCATTTTAGCACATTCTATATAGGGTTCTCTCATAAAAGGATATTCTGCTATAGCTCTATAATACCAACAGTATGCCTGTGTAGGATTTTTTAGCTCAAAGTATGATTTTGCAATCCATCTCATTGAAGCACATCGCTCCTCTTTCCATACAGATGATTTAAGGTCTAAATACCCTTTTAATGTTTCAATACATTTCTCCCACATGTCATGATACATATACTCTCGACCTAGATAATACGTCATACGGTCATCTTCAGGTGATTCTTTTACAGCCATTTCTAACAATGGCAGATAAGTACTTCTTGATTTAGTTGTATCGGGATAATGATTTAGAACCATGCCTGTAACAAATACTTTTTTTTCAGGAGATGCGCCTACGTATTTTAGACATTCGTGTATTGGATGTTGCCATTTGTAATCATGTCTAGAATGGGCTTTAAAGTAGTTGAATTGTACGTCAGGGGTACCATCTTCTTTAAAGCTCCAATTATACAAATAATTAGCTGTTTTTGTATCTGGTGTCCAAGCTTCTTCAAGGCAGTTTCTCCATCCTTTTTCAAAAACCTCATCTAAGTCAGTGCAGACACAAATATCAATATCATTTGGAACATGCTCTAGTGAAATATTACGAGCAGTATCAAAACGCCAAGGCGTGACCAGATTTACATGTACGATAACGCCTCTCTCACGAAGTTTTTCAACGGTACCATCATCAGAACCAGTATCTGTAACAATAATAAGATCTGCTTCATTCATAGAATCA
Source organism: Natranaerovirga pectinivora (assembly GCF_004342165.1). NCBI lineage: Bacteria > Bacillati > Bacillota > Clostridia > Lachnospirales > Natranaerovirgaceae > Natranaerovirga > Natranaerovirga pectinivora. Next base: position 265,923 of record NZ_SMAL01000002.1, read on the forward strand.
ACCCATTGATCAACAAATTGTACTTCGTTTTTACAGATGGCGTAGACACATACTTTATATTTATTCAAAATATCACCTCTCATTTTCTTCCGCTTTAAAACTTATTAAAGAGAGATTATTTTTTAGTCGATCATCAGATGGAGACATTTCACAGGCTTTTTTACCATATTCATAGGATCTCTTATACAACCCAAGTCTGTAATTGCTTATTGCAGCAAGGTCATAAAGGGTATAGTCCCAAGAAGTTGGTTCGAGAAGATAACTTCCTGTTTTGTTATTTATTTTTAATGCTTCATTTGTCATAAGGTTTACTAGGGGCCAATTTTTTTCAAGATACCCTAACTGTGCCATATTGACATAAGGTTCACGTATATGTGGACACTCTGCAATGGCTTTATAAAGCCACATTTTAGATTCTTGTAAATTACCTGTTTTTTCATAGCATTTAGCTATAAATCTCATTGCAGCGCATCTTTCTTCATCCCATACTGCTGTTGGCATATCTAAGTATTTTTTTAGAGTAGAAATACTCTCATTATATTTCTCATAATACATATATTCTCTTCCTAGCCAAAAAACGCCTCTATCGTCATCAGGGTTTTCTTGTGCGGATAGTTCTAGCAAAGGGAGATATTGATGTCTTGGCTTTGATAAATCAGGATAGTGATTTAAAACCATACCTGAAACCCAAACAGAATGGTCTTTATCTGTTCCTCTATATTCAAGGACTTCATGTACGGGATGTACCCAGCGAAATCCCTTGCGTCGATGAACTTTTTCCATAGTGAATTGCTTGTTTGGTGTGCCATCCTCATGATAGTTCCAGGTGAATAGATATCTTGCTCTTGTACAATCAGGTGTCCACACTGCTTCAAGTTTTTGTCTCCAACCTGTTTCAAACACTTCATCAAGGTCGGTAGACACACAGATATCAACATCTTCTGGAATATGATTTAAGGCAATATTTCTTGCAACATCAAATCGCCAAGGCTTTATTTCTTCTATATAGACGGTAGCGCCTTTCTCACGTAGTTTGTCAACGGTGGAATCAGTAGATCCTGTGTCGGTTACAATGACAATATCGGCTTCACTAACAGAATCCATCCAACGCTCAACAAATTGCTCTTCATTTTTGCAGATTGCATAAACACATATTTTATATTTACTCAATGGAAACTCCTTTCATTAAAAACCACCCACTTAGTGGGTGGGAAAGTGTATTGATATTTACCTCTGATCACTAATGGTAGCATCACTATTATTAGCAGATAACTCGGATAATGGATCATATGGTGGTCCTGCTGGTGTCCCAACTAACAATGCAATATCAACGGCATTTTCTGGAATACCCCATGAATTGCCAGAGAAAACAAATATTGCTCCATCTACAACGAAACCACGGGTATTGTAGACGACATTGTTGACGATATGACCTGTTGAATTTGGATTCAAATAAGCAGGTTGTCTGAGTGAATAAAAAATATTATCCTGAACAATTAGATTTTCCACATTTCCTTGTGTGACAAACCCACGATTGACAACCCAATCTGTTGATGGTCCTGCTTGAGGTGGTCCATATATAACATTGTCAATAAGTTTATGATTGGTTCCAGCAAGTTGAATAAATTCAACAGCATATGGGATATCACTTGTAATCGTTAAGCCGTCTATGGTTATACCGTCTCCTGTAACAAGAAATGGAATCACAGGTGATTGGAGCTCTACCAGAGTATTTGGATATCCTTGTAATGTTACCCCAGCTTTATTAACTGTTATTTGAGAAGTTATTGGGTAAGTTCCGCCTAGGATATGAACAGTTCCTGTTGGAAGTACAGCTGTCACGCCTTCTTGTATAGTTCCAAATGGATTGGCTTGTGAACCATCACCACCAATTGCTCCTGCCTGAACATATACATCAAATGGGTTGGGTTCAATAGTTCCAGTAGGCCCAGTATCACCAATAGGTCCAGTTGGACCCGTGTCGCCTGTTGGTCCAGTAGGCCCGATTGGACCAGTAGGGCCAGTATCCCCTGTTGGACCTCCTGCTGGACCGATTGGACCAGTAGGGCCAGTATCCCCTGTCAGACCAGTTGGACCAGTAGGGCCAGTATCCCCTGTCAGACCAGTTGAACCAGTAGGGCCAGTATCTCCTGCTAGACCAGTTGGACCAGTAGGGCCAGTATCCCCTGCTAGACCCATTGGACCAGTAGGGCCAGTATCCCCAGTTGGACCAGTTGGACCAGTAGGGCCAGTATTCCCTGTCGGACCGGTTGGACCTGTAGGTCCAGTAGGACCGCCAGTAGGCCCAATAGGTTTTTCTGGACATTTGCGATTATTGTGCCAATCAGTATTACCACCCATATCCCAGCAACCCAAATTATTGCCACGTTTTAAGGAGTCTTTATTATTTTTGCGCATGTATGCACCTCCTTTTCAATTAACTTTACATTAAAGAAGTTTCTATAAATTTGTTAAAACAAGCTTAAATATAGTATATATAGGCTATATAGTTAATATATGAGGGTTAATAAAAGTAGTGATAGAAATAAAAAATATTGCTAATGCAAAAGACAAAGGAAAGACAACGGGATACTTCTGGTGTTTTCTGGTGGATTGAATACTACGATTCATGTATATTAAAAGTATAAGTAAAGAATAGTGCTAAACTATTATCAAATTTATTCAAAAAGAATCTATAACCATTATAAGTTTTATCGATAATGATATCTAACCCGAGAATTTCTAACAATTAGTTAGAAGTTCCCGGGTTTTTTAGATTAAGAGTAAATTTAGGCTTAATAAATATATATCGACAGCAAAGAATCCTTTCTTTTTAAGTCGGCATAACATGGACAATTTGTTGTATGCGAACATAGAAGGTCGTGTCACTATCATATGACCTTACAACAATATGATCAGGCATTACATCTTCTATTATACCTTGTAGGTTTCCTCTGACTGTTTCAATCACTGCTGAACGTCCTATAATCGTTTTTAATGTTTCTACAACGTAAGGATCTACCAATGTAATATATTGATAGGACTGTCTATGTTCTGTCTTTGGCATTTGATATAAGTGATAACTCATTATCTTAACCCCCAAATAAATTAATATATAGCACTATATCATATTTAACAGCTATTGAAAAAGTTACATTTAAGGTATACAAAGTTGAACACTGATCTCGAAACGCGCCATTGTTAAAATACACGTTGAAAAGAGTAGATTACTTATTAGCATGGATTTTTTAATCTTATAATGATAAAATTATAATATTGTTTGAAAATTGAGCGTAATAAGTACTTAGATAAAAATAAAATTTAGGAGACTGACTATGAATAATAAGCAAGTTCTGCCGAAAGTAATTAAGCCTAAATTCATAAAGGGTATTGAACAAACGTGTATAAAAACTATTGATGTTGAAGATGAAGCTTCTATTAAGAATATCTATATATCAGACTATACGATAGAAACACGAGAAGCTAACAAAGTAGAATTTGAAGGTGTGGTTTTTAATAAGGTTGATTTTAAAGGCATCACATTAAACGCATTAGAGCTTACGGATGTAAGATTTGAAAACTGTGATTTATCAAATGCAAATTTTCTTGGGGCAATTATACATAGAACTGAATTTATAAACTGCAAGCTAATGGGTTTAAATCTCAATGATGCAACACTTCAGAATGTTTATATGGACAACTGTAATGGTCAATTTATTCTAATGAATTATATTCAAATGAAAAATGTAATCCTATCAGAGTGTATGTTTCAAAATAGTAATATTCAAACCAGTAAATTGGATAAGGTTGAGTTTAGAGGATGCAGTTTTATACTAAGTCAAATGTCCGGAACTAGCTTGTCAGGAATAGACTTGAGTAATTCCAACTTTGAAGGAGTAGGTATACAACCTGAAGATATTAGGGGGGCAATTGTTTCTCCTATGCAAGCAGTAGACTTTTCGAAAATATTCGGACTTATTATAAAGGAGTAAATAAATAGTGGTGATTTAAACAAACATCATTCCTGTCCCTAACCAGTCAATTGAAAGCACAGAATAGCAGGAGAAATAATTAGTACATTGATATACTTAGTTTGAAAGGGGAGAATATTGTGGAGTGGATTAATAGATTGAAAGATTGTATAACAATTAAATAAGGTAGCTGGAAGTTTAGGGGTACTAGGAGTATGCATGGAATTTGATCTAGAAAATGAAGAGTTTGCGTATGTTATTGCTGTTGAAAAACCAGAGGTGGGACTGGCTGGAGACTTTGTTGAAAAAGAGGTGCCTTCAGCTACTTGGGCAGTATTTGAATCAATTGGACCACTACCTAAAGCGATGCAGGATATATGGAGACGTATTTTTTCAGAGTGGTTTCCAGCAACTGGATATGAGCATGCAGATGCACCGGAGCTAGAGGTGTATCTTCCAGGGAACATAAGTGATGAAGATTATAAATGTGAGATTTGGATACCAATAATTAAAAAATAATTTCTCTACAAATGAATAATATGTTCTGTATATTAGAGAAATCATAAAAATATTTCTGTTATGCAAAATTGTTTGACAAATATTAAAGAATTAACTATAATAAAATTCATAAGATTATGAAAGGAACACAGTCCAAGGGCTGGAGATGGTAATAAATCCTATGAGTACGACACTAAGATGGATTACATTTGAATCTTTAATGATAGCAATTTCACCTGTTTACGGGAGAGGTGCGTCCATTTTTAAGATTCAAGCTGCAAAGATCCTATTAGTGATTAGGGATATATTCCATCAGTTTCTTTAAGAAATGAGAAATCATTTATAAAACTGATTATATATGAACCCAAGGCTAATTGGCCTTGGGTTTTTTTGATTTTTTCTTAGTTAGGATCAGGGTGTGGAAGGACGCGTTGCAGCTATCATTAATAAATTTAAGAAGCTTAGTTTACCGAAGCGAGATAAAAAGTGAGGAATAAAAATGATAGAATGTAATGTAAATGAATTAAGTAAATCTTATGTACAAATAAGTACTTTATGTACAGTGGGGAACTTTAATAAGGGAGGATATGCATATGAAGGAAATTGAATCAAACAAAAAAGCTTGGAGTTTAGTATCAGAAGATCACTACAATCATTATAAAAAGAGTTTTGAAGAGAATAGTTACCTATTTAACCCTATAGTATTAAGTGAACTTGGTGATGTTTCAGGAAAGAAAATACTCCACTTGCAATGTAATACAGGAGCCGATTCAATAGTGTTAGCTAAAATGGGTGCACAAGTTACTGGTGTTGATTTAGTTCCTGAAAACATATATTTTGCAGAAAAACTTGCAAATGATTTAGGTGTTGCTAATGTAGACTTTTTTGAATGTGACATTATGGCACTTATGGATAACCATATAGGCAAATATGATATAATCTTTACCTCAGACGGGTGTATCGGTTGGTTGCCTGATTTGAAGAAGTGGGGAAAAACAATTAGGTATTTTTTAAAAGATGATGGATTTTTTTATGTGCATGATAGTCATCCTTTTTATTATACATTTGATGAAGTGAAGATTAGAGAGAATATTATAGAAATAAAATACCCTTACTTTGGAAAAGAACCAGATGTCTCTAATGAGATTGGTGGTTATGCATCTGATTATAAGGAAGCAGAAAATTACTTCTGGATGTATACAGTGAGTCAGTTGGTAAATGCAATAGCTGGAGCTGGATTATTTATTGAGTATTTTAACGAATATGATCGTTGTGCTCAGGGGATGGGCGGATCAATATTAGATAAAAAAGGTCTTTCTTACTTTCCACATTTAGAAGGAAAGCTTCCTTTGGTGTTTAGCTTAAAAGCTACTGTGAGGTAATATCATATCAAAATGATTAAAATACTCAAACAAAACCCCAACTTCTATTATAGGTGATAGAAGTTGGGGTTTTGTCCATGATTAATAGATTGACGTCGAGAAATGATTATAATCTATTTAAAAAAGCATTAATAGTATCTGTATAAAATATTCGAATTCTGCTTAATCGATAATAACCTTGATTTTTATTGGCTTTCCCATATGTTGTTTTTACGGCAGTCCTATAACCTAATTCATTTAATGTTTGCAAAGCATATTGAGTTGATGCACCATATGGGTAACAAAAATGATGGATATCTGTTCCAAGTAATGTTTCTAAGCGTTCTTTGGATTCTTTATATTCTTCAAGTAAAACAGCATTTCTGGTATTTCTAGAATCTATATGATTTAAAGTATGACTTCCAATCTCCATGCCTAATTCATACATTTCTTTTATATCTTGTTCGTTAACATACCAAGGATCATTTAAATAAAATTCACCCATTATCACATAAAAGGTACCTACCATACCTCTTTTTGATAATTCTACTGTTGCAAAATTTCGATGAGAGATATAAGCATCGTCAAAAGTCAATACCACTGGATTTTCAGGTAAAGGCACTTGATTTTTCCAATGTTGATATACTTGCTCCATGGTTACAGTATTGTATCCATTTTTTTGTAAAGCATCCAATTGCAATGAAAAATTCTCTTTACTAACATACAATCCTGTGGGGCCATTTTTAGGAAGGGTATTAATTTCGTGGTACATTAATATTGGAATATTTCTTCTTTCTACATATTGAGGCCTGGCTACAGTCAAAGGTTCTTCTAGTCGCTTAACTATCCTATATACATCATCTCTTGTTAATTCTTTATAGGGCTGAACATAACCTTGGGGGTCGATTTCTAACAATCCTTCACTAAAAGCTTTGATTAAATGGCCTTTAGAAGTGTCTTTAATCATATGGTTATAATAATCATAATTAGGATAACTTATTTTCATTCTGTCTAGTAATATTAATGCAATAGATTCATTGGTTACAGGCGTATCATCTACTAAATATTCACCTAATAAACTATACAAATAACTGGCATTTGCTTTGAATTGAAGCTTTTCATTACTTGTCTCTATAAGTGTAGGCATATCAAGTTTTTTGTTTTCTTTGTGTGTTAGTATTTGATTAACAATATAAGACATTTCACCTCTTGTTATTTCATCTGAAACATGGAGCACGAGTTCCAAACCTAAATCTGAAACGAGTTCTTCTACGTTATTCTTAGTTACAGTTTTATGTAAGGATAGGAGATTACTAAATGGAGAAATATAACCATGTTCAATAGCGGCCATTACATAGTCATATGCCCAATGGGTTGTAGGAAGGTCAGGTGTTATTTTGCTATTAGATATAAAATTACTTCTTTCTAATTCCAAAGTTCTAGTAAGAATAACAGCATATTCCAATATAGAAAGTGGTTTGTTAGGTTCAAAGAAACCATTGTTATAACCAGTGATGATACCCCTGTTTGCTATTTTATAAATACTTTCATAATGTAATACAGTTCCTTCATCCTGTACGTCTACGAATTTTTCTATACCATTAGCATGAACAAACAGGTTAGTTATTATTATCAGTAGTGTGATTAATAATATTTTTTTGTATTTCTTCATTTTTAATAGCTCCCTAATTTTATATGAGTTTTATTAATAGCTTGTTTTTTTCATATATATTAAAGAGAGTTATTAAATATGAATCTTAAAATAAAAGGCATTACCAATTTAAATTTAATCTATCAAGACCTATTGTTATTCTTTAGCTTCTCGTATAATATATATATATTACAAAATTTACTAAAGAGGAGTGGCAATAAAATGTTAAAAGATACTAACTGCGCATATTGTATGGAGGGAGAACTTCTTGATGCATTTGGCATTAAGATTTGTGAATTAGATAATTCTGTTCTTATCCTATTTAAAGAACAAAGTCATAAAGGAAGAGTTATTGTAGCTGGAAAAGATCATGTAGGGGAAATGGTTTATCTATCAGACGAAGAAAGAAATGGTTTCTTTAAAGATGTTGACCGTGTGGCAAAAGCTCTTCACGCCGCGTTTAAACCAGAGAAAGTAAATTACGGTGCTTACGGGGATACTGGAAATCATTTGCATTTTCACTTAGTTCCAAAATACAAAGATGAATTTGAATGGGGTGGTACATTTGCAATGAACCCTGCTCAAAAGTATCTTACTGACGAAGAGTATACGTCTATTATGGAACAAATTAAAGCTCATCTTTAGGAACAAGTATTATATGGTTGAGAATATAGACTGATTAGCATAAGAACCCACGAAATTTGATTTAATCGAAGTTCGTGGGTTCTTTGTATTTGAATTATTATGAATGATTATAAATTTATAATTAGAATACCATTTTTTGATACATAGGGTTCAGTACATCTACTCTGGTCAAAACAACAAGGTCTTTTTTTTCCAGAGTCAAGCATAGAACAAGCGGTTTGGATTCTTTTTTCTCTGGTTTGTGGATTATGGGTAGCGCGAATCCATCGTATCCATTCCCAACGAGCCTTTGTTGTAATAGTATTCCACTGGGATTCTAAATTAAATAAACTAAGAAATTTATTTAAATCATCAGGTACTTCTGGTTCAATTAATGTGTTAGTAGATATAATGGACAATGAAATTATGTCACCAACCTTTAAAGCTAGTTCTTCACATAAAGAATTATCAACCCTGAACCAATGGCTGCCCATACCATCTGGCTCGAGAGGAATTTTTATTTTAGTGGTGTTGATGGTTCCTTCAATCATAACCATTCCACGAGAAGGGAGTTCTTTACTAATATTTATAGGCAATCTTATGATTGTCCAGTCTTTTATTTGTAATAACTTTGTCTCAAATTCTAATAGTGTCATTTCATATACCCTCCTTTGATGTTTCCATAAAAAAGTATGACCTAGTTTTTAGTATATACTACGGCACTAATTTTGTATACTTCGACAAGATCAATAATGTCATTTAAATAGCGTATTTTTAATCTTAATTAAGTAAAAGGGAGCACCAGTTTATACTGTAATTAGTTTTTAATGAGGTGTTATTGTTGATAAAAACTATATCATCGTAATACTTTGACAAATATTTGAATATTGAATATAATACTTAATAAGATAAAAAAAGGTAGAGTTAGAAATAAATTAATTAACCGAATATACATAATCTAAGGACAATCGCCTTAGGTTTTTTAACTCATTACATTTAAAAGGATCTTGCTGAAAGTTATATCAATAGTGACTATATAAAAATATATAGTGCTAATAATGAAAGGAATTGCTTTAGGAGAAAAACTGATAGAACCCATAAGGATAACCATCGGTATGGTTTGGGAATAAACACTCGTATACATCTATTTGTTAAATAATTTGGGAGGTTCAGAATGAAACATTTTAAAATTATCGTAGTTGGTGGACTGTGTTTAAGTCTACTATTAAATTATATTTTGATAACAAGGATTAAGGACATAAATAATACACTAAACCATATTTCAAATAATAATCAGCACATTATGAATACTGTTAATTCACAAATGGGCTATGTTAGTAATGCGATTAATAGAATGCAAGAAGAACAGAGTTGGTTAAGCAGGGTTGATGTTAGAACAGAATTAAGTGATACCCATAAGAACCAAGGATCAGTAAATTTTGAGTGGCAAGTAAAAGAGTTGCAAAGTAATTCTGAGGTTCATTTAAACTACAGGATAGCAGAGGGTGAAGAGTATACATCTGTTAAGGCTGAGCCTAGTGGAAATGGGTTTTTTAGAGTTGAATTACCAATTGATATGGATGTAGAACCTATCTGGAATATTGGAATTAGTAGAAATGTTGGAGTCAGTAGAAATGGTATAAGTAATAATGTTGAAGTTGTTGTAGATGAGAAATATCCAAAACAAAATAGAATGAGTTTTAGTTATTATATATCAGTGTCTCATGATGAAACTATAAAAAATAGTGATATTAACATTTTTAATATTGAGGAGATAGGTGCTCAATATTATGGGTATTTAGATGTTTATGGATATATTAACGAAAACATTAATGATAATAATAACTACAATTTAACTGTAATGAATGGTAATATGTATAATACATCAGTTTTTTTAAAAGATGCATTTCTAAAGAAATATAATGATGGCCGGCTAATAGATGAAGAAAAATTCGTTAACCAAGAAATGAGATATTACGACGGAACACCAGCTAGAGAAGATTCGTTAACAAAAACCATATCATCAGAGGATAATGTTGACTATAATCGTCTTGTGTTAAAAGTAGTATATAGTGATGGTTCTGTATTTGAAAGAGAGATTTATAGTAAGTAGTATAGTGATGGATAAATCTATTAAAAGATAACCCACGAATATTCTGGTTCTCATCTCGTGGGTTATTCTTTTTATGACTGATAACAAAAGAATCACTTCTTAGCTTTTATTAAAAGATTAACATTAAAACCATCCTGTGGTCCTTTATAGCGAGGGAATTTCTTAATATTTGCTGATTTTTTGCCAATTAAAATAGCATATGTAGGACATTGAGAATAACAACGCAAACATAAAGCACAGTTACTATCAAAGACATAGGTGTTTTTTGATTTAATAATGTTTTTCGTTGGACAAATATTTACACATTTATCGCAGTTTACACAACGAGAAGAATCAACACTAAATCCTTTGCTTGCAGTAGTAATAAGTTTATTAATATGACTTCTTTGAAAAATGCCTATGAGAATACCCAAAGAGTATTTACCTCGAATATTCTTTTTGTTATGAGTAATATTTAATGCGAGCTGTTTTATAATGGGTAAGTTTTTACGGTGGAGGGATATAACACGATCATCATTTTTAGGCGCATAAAATCTAAATCTAGGTAAATGGAGATTATTCATCATTTTAAAATGAATGGTTTGCTTAAGTTTATAGCCTTTTTTTATAAGGTGTTTTCCAATAAAGTAGGCTGTATCACCAGATGCTAGGGCCTGAGTGCCAAAGATACTAATAGTTTGATTGTTATTTGCCTTTGGAAAACTGTGAATAAAATTAAGCATTGGAATGGGGGCTGTTGAACCATAAACAGGAAATCCAAATACGATATGATTAACATCGGTAATTTGATTTAATATATCTTCATCTTGAATACATTCTATGGAGAAACAATTGACTTCCCAATCATTAAGAACCAGTTGTTTTTTTAGTTCCTTGGACACCCACCAGGTATTACCTGTTCCGCTAAAGTAATAAATAATTGCTTTTTTCAAAACAAATCCCTCCTAATATTAACACCTCTAATTAACGATAGCATAGACGGATGATTGGGTCAATTATCTTAAATGAGTAAGTGGGTTATGAAGGACTTTTTTTGTGTAGATGTTTATATTTTTTAATGATAAAATAGTAACAACGTCACCTTATGCCTATGGCTTAGGAACAGACATAAGCTTTATTGAAAATATAATGTAAGGAGAATTCCATGAAAAAAAATACATATTTTTATATATTAATGATTGTTTCTATGACCTTTTGGGGAGGCAGTTGGACTTCAGGTAAAATAATTTCACAGTCTGCGTCACCTGAAATTTTAATTTTTTGGCGCTTTTTTATTACATTTATATCATTTGTACCTGTCGTACTGTATTTAAAAGTACCATTAAAGTTAAATAAAAAAGGCTTTATTCAAGTACTAATAGGAGCAGTCTGTTTAGCAGTTTATAATTTTCTTTTTTTTATTGGGCTCACTGTTGGATTGGCTGGAGCAGGGGGCGTGTTGGTTACAACATTAAATCCCTTATTTACGTTTTTAATTACGGCCATATTATTCAAACAAAAGTTTGAATGGAAACATATGATTGGGCTTTTTGTAGGGTGTATCGGAGGGTTTGTTTTACTTGAAGGATGGAAGTTTAATAGTGGGCAAATATTAATGGGTGGGAATTTACTTTTCTTTTTTGCAGCGATTACATGGGGATTTCTTTCTATAACTAGCCAAACTTCAAAAAAAAATATTCATGCCTTTACTTTTAGTTTTTATACATATGGTATAACTGCTCTGATTACTTTGTTTTTATCTATTCCTAAAGGCTTATTTTCTACCCACTATATGACAACTGGGTTTTGGATCAATGTCATTTATATATCTATAGGTGTAACAACATTTGCAACGACTGCGTACTTTTTTGCAGTAAGTAATTTGGGTGCAAGGAGAGCAAGTTCTTTTATCTTTCTTGTGCCAACAAGTGCAATGATTACAAGTTGGTTATTATTAGGAGAAGTCCCTAGGTTAGTTACTATCATTGGGGGAAGTTTATCTTTAATGGCTGTTTATATTATGAATACTTCATATAAAATAAAATTTTTAAAACAAAAGCTTGTTTAACTATAATACTATCTTAGAGGTGGATATAATGTCTAAAATATTAATTGTAGAAGATGATATGCAATTATCTAATGCTTTGAAGACTGGGTTAGAAGGGTATGGATATCAAGTTATTGTGCCAGAAACTTTGATCAATATAGAAGAAGTGTTTGAAGAAGTTGCCCCGGACCTAACGCTTTTAGACGTTAACCTGCCATATAAAGATGGCTTCACATTATGTCGTTTGTTCCGTTTGAAATCAGAGGCACCCATTATCTTTATATCTTCTAGGGGTAGTGAATTTGAGCAGATATATGGTATGGATATAGGTGCTGATGAATATATAGTTAAACCATTTAGTTTGCAACTTCTAGAAGCTAAAATAAAAACGGTGCTTAGGCGATATCAAATACAAAATATAAAGAATATAGAAGTTCAATACAATGGACTTGTTATAGATACTGACCATTTTAAATTGTATTATAGAGATAAGGAAACAACTCTAAGTCGAAATGAGCTTATTTTATCAAAACTCTTTATAGCTAATCCTAATAAAATATTTGAAAGATATGAACTTTTAAAGGCTTTATGGGATACCGATATTTTTGTCCACGAGAACACTCTTAATGTAAATATTAAAAGACTAAAGGATAAGTTGGCTACTCTCGAATATCCATATTCTATAAGGAGTAAGCGATCAGTAGGTTATTATATGTCATTAGGAGATGGTATGGATGAAAATTAGAAAAAAGCTTATAATGTTGTTTTTTAAAGAAATAAGAGTCGCGTTAATTGCCATTATATTAATAATGCTTATAAATTTTTTGTATTATAGACTTGAATATAATGTATTAGATTTGACCTTTCCAATAATAACTTTTTTTACAATTTTGCTTATATACATAGGTTATGAATGGTTTCATTTTTATCCTTTAATGAGATGCGTATTATTAAAAGAATCTCTAGAACATAAACCCAATGAATATTATAAGCCAAGCTATTTACAGATTATCCAATATGTGGAAGAAATGCATAATGAGGTGCTAAATAGACAAAATGAAATATTGAACACATATCAATCAGAAAAATATATTATTGCACAGTTTTTACATAACATGAAATCGCCTTTGACAGTGATGAAATTATACAATGAGAGGTTTGGTCCAGTCTTAGTTGAAGAAGCCCTTCAGTATCATTTATATATAAAGCAAGAATGTGATCAATTGAATGAGTTATTAGATGGAACCCTTAATATCTTACGGCTCAATGAATTTGCTAAAGATCTGATGCCAACTAAAGTTAAAATATATGATTCAATTAAGAAAGCCATTAATCAGAGGCAATCATCCTTTTTATCACATCAAGTATATCCAATTCTAAAATTTAATGAAGATCAAAAAAAGATAAAAGTTATTACTGATGAAAAGTGGAATGGTGTTATTCTAGATCAAATCTTATCCAATGCTATTAAGTTTTCATATGAATGTAAAAAAGAAAAATCAATACATATTTATGTAGAAGAAAGAGAGAAGAACTTTACTCTTTGTATTAAAGATAATGGAATTGGTATACCAAACTACGACATTAAAAGGGTATTCGAGGTGTTTTTTACAGGTGAAAACGGACGTAAGGTGCCACGATCTACTGGCGTTGGTTTATTCTTATGTCACCAAATCTGTTCAAAACTTAATCAAGACATTAATATTGAATCTCAAGTAGAAATGGGTACCTGTGTTAAAATAACATATCCTATAGCTTATTACTAGATTTATTACAAATTTGTAATAAAAAGCCTAATCTTTACGGTAGATATAGATTGAGTTTTTGTATATGCTTGTTTTACAAGTAAAAAAAGATATAATAGGCTGGGAGGAAGCATATGTTAGCTTGTAAGAATGTAACTAAGATATATGGTGTTAAAGGCTCTGATAACAAAACAATTGCACTTGACAAACTATCTTTAGAAGTTCAATCAGGTGAGTTTGTTGGTATAATGGGTCCTTCAGGAAGTGGTAAGTCTACTTTGCTAAGTGCCATGGGTGGTATTATTAATATTAATTCAGGAGAAATATTACTTAATAATAAGAATATTGAAAACCTATCACAAAATGAAATCGCACTATTTAGAAGAAATCATATGGGTTTTGTCTTTCAAGATTTTAATCTAATGGATGGGTTAACAATAAAAGAAAATGTGGCATTACCATTGATATTAAATAAAGAAGAAGGTAAGAAAATAGAAAACAAGATTAATGAAATTATGAAATTCTTTTCAATTGAAGATATTAAAGACAAATACCCTTGGAACGTTTCGGGAGGACAACAACAAAGAGCTGCCATCGCTAGAGCAATAATTCATAAACCACAAATTCTTTTTGCAGATGAACCTACTGGTAACATTGATTCAAAAGCATCAGAAGAGATTATGACTTCGTTCAAGCATATAAATGAGGAAAAAGGTGGAACAATTTTAATGGTAACACATGATCCATTAGCAGCAAGTTATTGCAATCGAATTACTTTTATTAGAGATGGCACGATATTTAGCGAGTTAGATCGAAAAGGAGATCAAAAGAGTTTTTACCATCAAATTATTGCCAGTCTTAAAATGATGGGAGGAATTACACATGAAATTTAGAAGTATTGTGTGGAAGAACTTCCTATTTAAGAAAAAAGATTGGATGAATATTTATTTTATTGCATCAGGTTTGGTATGTTTATTCTATATATTATATAACCTATCCATGAATACTGTGTTGATTGGCGAACTAAACAACTATTCTGATTTTTTTATGAACACGGTACTTTTGATTGGTGCATTAATAATTTTTGTGCTTTCTTTACTTTATATCCCTTATATGGGTAAGCTTTTAATACTATCCAGAATGAGAGA
This sequence comes from Natranaerovirga pectinivora, assembly GCF_004342165.1. Taxonomy (NCBI): domain Bacteria; kingdom Bacillati; phylum Bacillota; class Clostridia; order Lachnospirales; family Natranaerovirgaceae; genus Natranaerovirga; species Natranaerovirga pectinivora. The sequence continues at coordinate 281,060 of NZ_SMAL01000002.1, forward strand.
ATATGGCATTTATTTGGTAATAGGTTTGAAAAGAAGTGGCGTTTTAGGGATTTTTTTATTTGAGAGTATTATTTTATTTGTAGCATCTTGGATTACAGGAATACTCTTGGGAAGTTTATTCGGCAATCTAATTATTGCAGTTATTAAAAAAGTGTATGTCATAGAGCAAAAAATAGCTTTTGTTGATATAAGTAGTCCCTTTATAAGTTTCATTCTTTTTGGATTTGTATTTGTCATTAGTACGCTCTTTTCATTTATTTACTATTCTAGAAAAGAACCATTAGAAATCATTAAAGGAAATCGAAAACCAAGAAAATTGTTTATAGAAAATGGTTATCTAGGATTTATTGGATTAATCATATTTTTACTAATGGCATATTTCATAGTTTATATTGTGGCATACAATCGAATTCCAACTTGGATGAGCAATTTGTTAGAATCGCAAAAAGGTATGCAGCTTGTAATAATATTGATTTTATTGATATTATTCTTAGGATTGTACTTATTTATCTCACAAAGTATTCTTTTGATAATAAAATTATTTTTTAAAATTAAAGTATTCTACTATAATAATTTATTACATTTACGTGAAGTTAGGAATCATATTGTAGATAATAGTATGATTATTTTTTTGTCAGTAGTAGTGCAGCTCCTAGTTGTTATAGGTATTGGCATGGTAATTATACAATACAATAATATAGAACAATCAACAAGATCCTTCGAAATTTATGATTTTGCAAGTGCATATAGTAATGAAGTCAAGGGTTTTGAACAAATCTATATGGAAGTGCTTAAAGAACAAAAAGTAAAAGAAATAGATGCCATTCAAATAGAGTTTATAACACCTGTTTTTACAACTGAAATGCCTGATATAGTAATAAAGATGTCGCAAATAGTAATCTCTGAAAAAGAAATAGTAAAACTTTTAGAAGAACCTATTGCTGTTAATAAAGGAACTTATAGTGTTATACATACCTTTAAAAATGCCACTATGCGCAAAATGCCTGAGACAATTGAAATAATGAACGGTGTAATACCCTTAGAGTTTAAAGAAGGATATTCTCTGGATTCTAAAATAATTAATTATATGAGTAGATATCATACAGGTTATCTTATTATTTTAAATGATGAAGATTATAGAAACATTAGAATAAATCTTAGAGAGGATAGAATAGGAGAATTGTACTTAAGTTATTTTAATAATAAAAAAGATTCGAAGAAGGTAGCAGATAAAGTAGCTGATATCCTTTATGAAAAATATAATGTTAATAATTTTCAGTTAGCCTATCGGTTTGACAGATATAATGAAAACCCATATTTTATAGCTGATTATTATTCTACTTATGAAAATAGTTTATTTTCAACAGGAGCAATGATAATTGTCTTATATCTTTTGATTTTTATATTTGCTATAGCATTTAATAGTATTCTATACTTCAGGCTGATACTTGGGAAGGAAATTTTACTAAAAAATTATTTGCAATTAAAGCGTATAGGTATTACAGACATTGAAATGAGGCTTTATATAAGGCAAGTTTTACGGCCTATTTTTATACTTCCTACAGTATTGTCTACGGTTTTTGTATTTATCTTGTTAATAGTAGTTCAAAATACACATTTAAGCAGTTTATTAGTTAGAGACACATATTATTATGTATGGTTGGTTTTAATAATACAAGGTTGTAATCTCTTTCTTTGTTATTGGTGTTATTTTTTAGCTAAGAAAAATTACTATAGAAGTCTATTCTAAAGTTATGATGATGATTGATACTATGGTGATTATGTTCAAACAAAAGGTTGAATGGAATATATGAAAATGAGGTAAATAGATAATTTGTATAAAAATATGGTTTATTTTTGTGTAATATATAAGTTGATATATATAAGCATTACCTTTAGTATTAAGATTAAGTTATAACTTTGAGGAGGAATATGATGTTTGCATTTGATTTTAAAGATGAAATTCGTTTTACAAAGGCGATATACTATAATTTTAATCCGATTCCATTACCAAGACCATTTAAAGATGGTACTGGTGGAATGGGTAAAAATGCTCCAGAACAAGGCTGTATTGAACTCTATGATGATGAAGGTGCTTGTGCCCATCTTTCTGTAGGACGAGGATTTGTAAAAAATATTCTTCCTATGATTCTTAATGGAGAGAAGAAAAGCTATAATGAATGGAGAACCAGCTTATATTGGAAAATTAGAAATAGTGGGTTCCAGAGTGAAAAAGCTGTTGAAGTTGGGATGCTGGACTTAATGATGTTAGATATTTTATCTCAACGAGCAGGAAAGCCTTTACACAGATTTTTGGGGGCTACAAAAGACTGGGCAGCTGCTTATAAAGGTGGCGGGTCTATCTTGCTAGAAGATGATGAATTAATAGAAGATATGACAAGGTATGTAGAAGAAGGATACAATACCCTTAAATTTAAAGTGGGTAGCGATGATATGGACAGGGATTTAAGAAGGGTAGAAAAAGTGAGAAAGGCAGTAGGCGATCACATAAATATTTCTGTTGATGCAAATCAAAAATGGGATGTAGAGACAGCTTACAAATTCTCTGAATTGGTAAAACCTTATAACCTGGCTTGGATCGAAGAACCTATTCATGCCAATGATATGAACGGTATAAAACGCTTAAAAGAAATGGGCTTTTCAGCACCTATTGCATTTGGTGAATCTATGAGGATTTCCTATGAATATGAAATCTATATTGAGAAGGGCGTAGATCATGTACAACCATCTTTAGGTAGAATGACACGCATAGATGATTTGATTCGTATTAGAGATATGGCCCGTCAAAACAATGTAAAATTTTCTTCAGGTGGTAGGATTTATCTAAATGCTATCTTTGGTTGTCTCTATAATGAAGATGAATATATAGAATATCACGAACCAATCAGTAAGCCTGTAGGGGAATACACAATATATCAACCAGAAGAAAAAAATGGGAGATTCTACTGTCCGTCAGATGTAATTGGTAATCCTCAAAGAATGAATATCGAGAAACTAGAAAAAGATGGATTAATTGAAAGTAAACAGTTCTTTTATATGGATAAATAGGTTTGAAAATATTAAGGGCAAAATCATGGATGACATGGTTTTGCCCTTTAAAAGAGTGAATAATTTCTTAATTAGTCTTGAACATTTACATGACGATTTGTCACAATCCATCGATTATCTTCATAATGGAAAGTTATAGTAAGGGTATAGTGACCTATCATGTCTGTAGTAGTCTCTTGTTTTAATTGAAAATTTTTAGGAGTAATAATCTCTAATTGGTATTCCCTATCTTCAATGATTAAGGTAGGACCATCTTTAGGGATTAAAACGAGTTCACCATCTATATAATCGTAGTAATTGTTCACATATGTTTCTACAAGTTCCCTATCTGCAATTTCTGCAATATAATCAATTAAATCTTGTTTATTATTAAAATCACGAACAACCCAGCCTTCTTCAGTTTCTTGAAATAAGCGATCTTGGAATTCATTTTCTAAATCTAGTGAATTTGAAATACTAAGTGATTCTTGTGTATATATAGTTTCAGCTAAAAAAGCAAATAATTTTGCAGCTTCTGCTCTAGTCGTGAACTGATTAAGGGCAAAAGTATTATATGAAGGATAACCTTGGATGAAGCCTAACTCAATTGCTATATAAACATAAGGAACATATTCTGAATCAATTTCATCTGCATCAGTAAAATCTAATTCTCCCCATTGAGGCTCTTTACCTAAAGCATTGACAATAACCTTTGTCATCTCTTCTCGAGTAATTGGACGGTTATAATCATCAAAGGTATCGTTAGAAATAATATCAAGTTCCAATGACTTTTCTATATAAGGGTTGAACCATATGTCATCACCTGCTTCTAGATTATAACTTAAAGATAAAATGGTTAACTTTAAAAACTCCGCAACAGTTATTTCTTTATTAGGTCTAAAGGTTTGGTCTGGATAGCCGTGAAGTAAGTCTAGAGTAATTAATTTTGAGACATAGGGCATATACCAAGCAGATCTAGAAGTGTCTTTAAAATTAATTGAGGTATCTAACCCTGTTTCGTTTGTAAATAAAGAGTAATTTACCATATACTCCTCATCTTCATTGTTGTACATAACTTTTTCAAAATCAATGACACCAATGCCTTCCTGTAATTGACGTTTTTCATAATAAGAACTATTAGTATCTTCATAAATAACTGTAAAGATTGTACCTTCATTTGTCACTTCAACATCAGTAATGGTAGAACTTAGAGTTGTAAGGGTACCATTCTTTTCAACTTCTTGAGTCCAATGAGTACCTTGTACTAAGGGGGTTCTTATTAATTCAATACGATCAAACTCTGAATCTAGCATGGTTTCCTCTTCTTTTATTTGTATGAGGGTATCACTTTCTACAATATACTCTAAAGAAAGGGAAAAGTCAGCATTGGACTCTCCACTAGACATATCGTGGACATTTCCATTAATATAGTAATGGAGATTATCATCGTTTTTAATAATAGAGGCAATCGACATATCATGACCATAGCCTGTAATTCCAAAGTATGACCAGTTAAAATTGTTATAGTGTGGGAGCAAGTCTTGAATTGCTATTGATAAGTTTTCTTTTTCTGCAAAAACATTGAAAGAACTCGATGTTAGTAATAAAATCAATGCCACCAATGGTTTGGAAGTTATAAGTTTTTTGATGCAAATCATGTTTATCTCTCCTTTCAATTTTTATATTGATTAGGGGTTATATATAAATATACTATCACTTTTGTTAACAAAAGACAAATTATAAGGTAAAAACATTCATATTGATAATAAAATTTAATGTGATTACTAAAGAAGATAAAAAATATAAAAATATAATTAGAATATACAAGACGATTTAAAATAGCTTTTTTAATATTTTATTTAAGGATTATTTAATAATTAATAAATTATAATGAACTCAAGATCAATAAATAATTTAAGTGGGGTAAGGACTATGTTTTTTACAATTTTTAAAAAGGACTTAAAACGAAAAAAAGCAATGAATATTATTCTTTTGATTTTCATCATTTTATCAACAACATTCTTAGCAAGTAGTATGAATAATTTAATTGCAATAACAGAATCTGTTGACTATTTTATGGAGAAGGCGAAAGTACCAGATTACATTATCTCGGCTTATGATAGAGGGGGAGATGAAGAGTTTAATCATTGGCTTAATAACTCTCAGGTCATAAATTCTTATGACATTGATCGTAGTACAATGCTCTTTAAAGACAATATCAAAATTATAAAAGACAATATAATTCAAGAATTTAATCCTTTTGGAGAAGTTTTGCTTCAATCACAACCAAAGTTGTATGGAAAACTACTTGATGATAATGGAGAAGAAGTTACTTTAAAACCAGGTGAAATTGCCTTGTCATATGCTGATAAAAATAAAAACAATTTAGAAGTTGGCAATAAAGTTGTTATTACTTTAGGACATATAGAAAAAGAATTTACAATAAAGCTCTTTACGAAGGATGCTATTTACGGATCCAGTATGATTGAAATGAAAAGGCTGCTTATCAGTGATGAAGATTATGAAATTTTCAGAACCTATGAGGATGCAGGGGTTATGATAAATTATTATATAATGTCAGAAGATATAGCTACACTTGAAAAAGAATTTGAAGGGATAGATAGTAATACGATATTTAGCTTTGACAATTCCTTTGTTAATATTAGTTTTATTTTTGATATGTTGCCCTCTGCAGTTTTAATTATAGTAAGCATTTGTCTTATTTTAATAGCCTTTTTAATTTTAAGATTTACAATCATTTTTACCTTAGAAGATGACTTTAAAGAAATAGGGATTATGAAAGCAATTGGCCTTAAATCTATGGGGATTAAAAAGATTTATTTGATTAAATACCTTGCTATAACTGTAATAGGTGTGGTTGTTGGTTTTATACTAAGCTTCCCCTTTGGGAATATGCTTTTAAAGCAAGCCTCAGAAAATATATTAATGAAAAATTCTACTGGAAATATATTAATTAATATAGTTTGCTCTATTTTAGTTGTTTTAATCGTTCTTATATTTTGCTACACCTGTACAAGAAAACTGAGTAAATACTCTGCAATAGATGCCATTAGAAATGGCAGTAATGGTGAACGTTTTAAAGGCAATTCAAGGTTAAAACTTAGAAGCTTTAGAAATATAAAAGTACCAATCTTTATTGCTATAAATGATATCTTATGCAATATTAAGCGGTTTGTGGTTTTGATTTTAACCTTCTGTATAGGAACAATTTTAATTATTATTCCTTTGAACACGATGAACACCTTGAAAGATGGCAATATTATTAAGTTGTTTGGACTTGATTATAGTGATGTATTTATTGAAACGGATGAAATGTACAAATACTCCATAGGTGTTAGTAAAGAAGAATATTTAGAGGATATGAATCACCTTAATAGATCTTTTAGAGATATTGGTGTAGATATAGAAGTTTATGGTGAAATAATGTATTCCCTTAAGTTTCAAGGAGAGGAGAAAGACAATATTTTTACATTAATGGCATTTCAAGTCCAAGGAAGTAATACGACTAATCATAATGTTTTAAAAGGTGAAATGCCAAAATTAGAAAATGAAATAGCAATAACAGAAAAAGTATCTAAGAAGCTAAATCATTTTATTGGGGATACCATATACGTGCAAATTGGTCAGGAAAAAAGGCCGTTAATAGTGACCGGTATATATGAAAGTATGACAAATATGGGGGAATCAGTAAGATTAAATCCTATAATGGATATAGATTTTAGATATTTAGCAATGGTATACCCTTTCCAAGGTAATTTTCAGGGAGATAAAGAGCCACAACTATGGATCAATAAATTAAAGGTGGCCTACCCAAGTTATACCTTTAGCGACTCACAAGAATATGTTTCAAAATATTTAGGCGGGATATTAGATCAAATTGATATTATGAAGAATTTAATTGTTCTAATTGTCCTTGCTATAAATGCTTTAATTACTATTTTAATGATGAAGACTTTTATTATTAAAGAAAAAGGTGAAATAGCAATGCTAAAAAGTATCGGCTTTAGAAATAGTGGGATACGATTTTGGCAAACAGCTAGAATAAGCATCATTCTAGTCATTGCGATTATTTTAGGCATTATATTCTCTAATTTCCTTGGGCCTGTAACATCCGGCAAGATTTTTGCAATAATGGGTATTCAGAATATCGTATTTAAGGTAGAGGTTTTAGAAGTATATATAATATATCCAATGATATTGCTTGTAGTTACTACAGTTATTGCATATTTAAGTGCTGGAGCTGTTAAAAAAGTTGATTTAAAAGAAATAAATAATATGGAATAGGGGGCAATAAATATGAATTCTTTAAAAGTTAAAGATTTATGTAAAACTTACATTATAAATAAAATGCAAAATAATGTTTTAAGAAACTTAAACTTCGAAATAAATGAAGGTGAAATGGTTGCTATTATGGGACCTAGTGGCTCAGGTAAATCAACGTTACTTTATACCGTTAGTGGAATGGACCATTTAACGGCAGGAAAAGTGGATTATTTTGGTAAGGAAATTAGCACCTTAACACCAAATGAAATGAGTGATTTAAGACTTGATGAAATGGGATTTATTTTTCAACAAATGCATATGTTAAAAAATCTTTCAATATATGATAATATAATATTACCAGCATATCATTCAAAAAAAGGTAAAGATAGAAAAGCAATCAATGAAAGAGCTAGAGTATTAATGCATAAGCTTGGAATCAATGAAGTAGCAGACAATGCTACAAATGAAGTTTCTGGTGGTGAGCTTCAAAGGGCTTGTATTTGTAGAAGTTTAATTAACTCACCAAAGATGATTTTTGCCGACGAGCCTACAGGTGCCCTTAATCTTCAAAATTCTTATGAAGTTATGAAAGAGTTGAACAAGATTAATCAAGAAGGTACTACAATTATGCTTGTTACCCATGATATGAAAGTAGCTGCTAAATGCGATAGGATTATGTATATCCAAGATGGCTCAATTAAGGGTGAGATCCATTTAGGAAAGTTTGAGTTTGAAAATAGTTTAAAGGAAAGAGAAAGAATGGTCAATAATTGGCTAATGGAAATGGGATGGTAAAATGGTTGATTTGCTTCTAGTAGAGGATAATGTAGAACTTGGAGAGTTAATATGTTCTTTTTTGCAAAAAGATGGTTTCTCTATTGTAAATGTGGATAGTGGAGAAAAAGCACTGGAATTTCTAGAAAAGGATATTGCAAAGATCGTTCTTTTAGATATAATGCTTCCTGGCATAGATGGTTTTACAGTATGTTCTAATATTAGAAAAGAACATAATATACCAATCATTATAATAAGTGCAAAGGTTGATAAAGAGAACAAAATCAATGGATTTACACTTGGTGCTGACGATTATATAGAAAAGCCAGTTGATGTTGATATTTTAAGTGCAAAAATTTTAGCATTAATGAAAAGAAACTATGAGCTTAAAGCAAAACGTACTATTATAAATTCAGGAGGCATTTCTATAAATAAAGAGGCAAATGAAGTGTATCTTAAGGGAAAACGATTAACCATGACATCTAAGGAGTTTGAATTATTGCTTCTACTAGTAGAAAATCCCGGTAAGACATTGCGTAAAGACTATATTTTTAATAAAATTTGGGGGGCAGACAGTTTTAGTGAAGATCAAACACTTACTGTTCACATAAAGATGCTCAGGGATAAGATAGAAGATAATCCTAAAAAACCAACACGAATTGTAACTGTTTGGGGGGTAGGCTACAAGTATGAAGAATTTTGATAAAATAATAGCTGTTATTATAGGTGGTTATTTAGTAATTGCACTTGGTCTTCTTGTCTTAATAGAGGGAAGAAACAATATACCAAACAGTGAATACAAAGTAGAAATAAACAGGATATATGCAGGCTTAGTAGAGGGTAAAACCTTTGCTAAGCCTGATTTAGCAGCATATAGATATATAGACTCCGTACAGTTTTTGCCAGAAGAACCATACACAAGGAAGAATGATATTAATGATTTCTATAAAAGTCTAAATGGGTTAGAATATGAAATTAGACCATGGTATGATGGAGACCAGTTGTTAGGGTATTTAAGGTTCAATTATGTGAGCATAGATGATTGGAATAGTATTTTATTAAAAGTCGAGGTAGCATTATTTATTTTTATAATTATAATAGTAGCATTATTATTGTATATCAGAAATACTATTCTTAAACCTTTTAATAGGTTAAGTGATATGCCTTATGAGTTATCAAAAGGTAATCTAAAAGAAGACCTTAAGGAAAGTAAAAATAGATATTTTGGCAAATTTATATGGGGGATTAATGTATTAAGAGAAAATTTGAATCATCATAAGGTAAAGGAATTAAAGCTGGAAAAAGAAAAGAAACTCTTACTCCTTTCAATCTCACATGATATAAAAACACCTCTCAATACAATAAAGTTATATGCCAAAGCCATAGAAAAAGAGGTTTATGAAACAAAGGAAAAGAAAATATTAGCAGCAAAACAAATACAAGAAAAGTCATTAGAAATAGATAACTTTGTAAAAGAAATAATAAAAGCATCAAGTGAAGATCTCCTTAATATAGAAGTTAAAAAAGGGGAGTTTTATTTAAAGGATTTAATGGATAAAGTGATAACAACTTATAGAGAAAAAAGCCAGTTGAAGATGATAGACTTTATCGTTGAAGATTATCATAATAAAATAATAAAAGGTGATTTAGACAGAACTCTTGAAGTGATAGAGAATATTATAGAAAATGCTTTTAAGTATGGTGACGGTAAGACAATTAGAATATCTTTTTTTGAAGAAGATTACTGCCAACTTATTAAAATATTTAATAGCGGTGAAACAGTAAGTCAAAATGAATTTAATCATATTTTTGATAGTTTTTATAGAGCCAGTAATGGCAAAGACAAGGAAGGCAATGGGCTAGGTCTTTATATATGTAAATACATAATGGAGAAGATGGATGGAGAAATTTTTGCTATGTATGAAGAGGAAGGAATGAGTTTTACATTAGTATTTAGATAAATATGATGGTTAGAATAAATATTTATGAGGTCTAATATTAATAATGTGATTAGGATAAGGAGGTTATAGCAATGAACGAATTAAAACTAGAACTAAAACTATTACTAAAAAAAGGAATGTCCCAACAAGAGGCATTTAAATTTTATGATAAATTAGAGCCAGTGAGTAACAAAGAAATGTTAGGGAGATGGAGAGGAAAGGAAGTCTCGTCAGGACATCCAATGGATGGGATACTCACTATATGCCCCTGGTATGGGAAAGAATTTATTGATGAGGAGACTGTACATCCCCTTGTATTTAAAGAAAGAAAGGGTAACTTGTTTTTCATAAATCCAGATCGAATATTCAAATACTATGACATAGTTCTTAAATCCAAGATGCTTAAAAAGATATTAAATAGCAAAAAAACAGTGAATAGACACCAATACGACTGTATTTTAAAAAGGTTTAAAACAAAAAGGTCAAAAGCTCGCCTTCGTCAAGTGGAATATAGAGGAAAAGTAAGTGCGGCAATGGTTTATGATAGTTTACCCATTATTGATGTTTTTAGAAAAATAGATGATTATACTCTTTTAGGGGTTATGGATATGAAAGGAAATTTTAATGATTTAGGATATTTCTTTATCTTAAAAAGAGAAGGATAAAAAATCTTAAATCTAAAGCTAACGAAATTACTAAACCCACAATTATAAAAAAATGTGGGTTTTTCTTATATTAGAGATAGTTGAAGCAATTTAGGCGAAGATGAATTAAAAATTAAATATCAGTATAGAAATAATATTGGATAAATAAATTAAAAAAATAGACAATTAAACTATATTGTATTAAAATGAGGTAGTAAGGGAGGCGTATTATGTTTAATTTATGGTTATTAGCACCTATAGGAATACTTATTCTAATTGTGATGATTGCTTTTTGGGAGAAGGCACTACCTAAATTGATAAAGGCCTTATATTTTATTGTTCCTAGTGTACTGATAATTTCAACGGTGTTAGTTGTAAAATGGGATGATATTCAGTATAAGAGAGAATATAAAGAAACCTATTTTATTCCTTTAGAACTGTATAATTGGCTAGGGAATATTGAATTGCAGGAATATCACATAGAAGTTATGTCAAATGATTCAAAACTTAAGGATATTGAAATTTTAGACTTCAAATATAATCAACTTGGTGACAAATGGAATGCGTTTACCTTTAACATTAGATATTCAAATAAAACATATAAAAATATTCACAATCATTTTAATTATTTTGCCTCAGAATTTAGTGATGATAAAGGAAATACTTATTACACTTCTAGTTCACCTTTTCCCTATGAAGGTGTTTTTGAAAATTTTGAAGTTAAATCTCATACTAATGTAGATATTGATATTGAGAAGCTGAAAGAATTTACCATTACTATTTATCCTCTTGATAATAAGAATAGCTCAGAATTAGGCGAGGCAATGTCACAAACATTTATTGTAAAAGAAGTAAAAAAAGTTGAGAGAGTAAAAAGTTATTACTAAGATAAGTATTGAATGGAAAACGCCTATTTTTTTAATTCTAAACCCCTTCTATTAATTATATATTAATTAGTGGGGGTGGAGATATGAAAGTAAAAATAATCAGTGGCGACGATATTGAAGTAATTCAAGAAGTAATCAATGACTTTATTAAAGATAAAAATGTTATTGATATTAAGACCTCAGAATCTATGGTTAAAGGCATACCTAATAAATATAATTATGAAGTTGAACCAGAATCTATTTTATGGTCCTACTCTGTGTTGATAATGTATAAAGAGCAAGAGTGGTTTGAACAGCTTACAACCCATAGCAATACATAAGGGATAAGCAGTGCTGATATTGTTAATATGAAATAGTCAAAGTGTTAAACGTCAATCTTTATAACAGAAAATGATTGGCGTTATTTTTATAAAGAGCTTAGGATAATAAAAAAGTTAGATACATAAAAAATGTACCTAACTTCTTTGACATTTATAAATATAAAATAAAAATTATTCTTCAATAGATACTGGGTATTTTCCTTTTAGAGCTTCTTGCTTTGTAGAATAGACTTCTCTTTGTTTTTCAGATAAGCATTGCTTTTCAACTTGTGCTTTTACTTGTTCAAATGAGCTTACCTGTGGTTCATTTACAGAATCTACTTTAATTAAGTGATACCCAAATTGAGTTTTAACAGGCTTGCTAATCTCGCCAGCGCTCATAGAAAAAGCAGCATTTTCGAATTCAGGTACCATTTGACCTTGGCCGAATTCACCAAGACTACCACCACTTTCGTTAGAAGGGCAGTTTGAATATTTACTAGCTGCTTCAGCAAAGTCTAATCCATTATTGATTTCTTCTAATATTTCATTTGCTTCTTCTTCACTATCAACTAAAATGTGACTAGCAGCAATTTTTTTTGGTTGAGCAAACATAGCTTGGTTTGCATCATAATATGCTTTAACTTCTTTTTCATTTACAGAAACAGAAGTCATTAATTTATTAGCTGCATACTGAATAAGTAAGGATTTTTTCATTTGATCTAATACTTTTAAAAAGTCATCTTCTTTTTCTAAGTTGTTCTCAACAGCATCAGAATAAAGTAACTCTTGAGCAATGACTTCATCAAGTAATTGTCTTTGTCCTTGAGGGCTACTAAATTGAGCTGCATTTTGTCCTAAGTTTTGCATAAGGGATTGAATATCTGCTTGAGTAATTGGTCGACCATCAACAGTGGCCAATAACTTATTTTCCATTTAAAAATCTCCTTTAAAAATATTTATTCTCTATAAGAGTGTAACATTAATTTACCATGTTGTAAAACCATAACTGACTAATCTATAGTCGTATTCAGATCATATAACCCAATATATGCTAATAGATATAACCTGAAATTCCTTTATATTCAAATTTAGAACTGATATAATAGCAATTAGTTCTAATATATTAAAATATACTTAAAGTGTAGACTGGAGTTATATATGAATAATCAATACTTCTATAAAAATTTAATTGGGTGGTACATAAAAGTGCAGCGTCAATTACCATGGCGTGAAAGCTTTGAACCTTACACCGTTTGGCTTTCTGAGATTATGTTGCAACAAACCCAGGTTATAACAGTGATAGATTATTTTAATCGATTTGTAAAGGCATATCCAACTGTTGAAGCTCTTTCACAGGCCAATGAAGATGATGTTTTTAAACTTTGGGAAGGACTTGGATATTATTCTAGGGCAAGGAACCTGATTCGATGTGCAAAAATTGTAGTAGAAGAATATGAGGGACAGTTTCCTAATGATTATAAGACATTATTAAAACTTCCAGGCATTGGACCTTATACAGCAGGAGCCATTTTAAGCATTGCTTATAATCAATCAATACCAGCTGTTGACGGCAATGTTATGCGAGTAATTTCTAGGTACCGTGGTTTAGATGTGAATATTTCTGATACTAAGAGCAGAGTTGTTTTTGAAAAAGAAGTGATGTCTCTTATTGGAGGCTCTCCAAGGGATTTTAACCAAGGTATTATGGAATTAGGGGCAACAGTATGTACGCCAAAACAATCAAAATGCGAACAATGCCCTGTAAATGAAGGGTGTCAGGCATTTAAAAGTAATACAGTGGATCAATACCCTGTTAAATTAAAAAAGATAAAGAAAAAAACAATGAATATGGCAGCTATCATTTTAGAGGAACAAGATAAAATGATGATTGTCAAAAGACCTAATTCAGGCTTAATGGCTAATTTATGGGGATTTCCAGTTGTTGAAACTACGAGTAGCACACCGGAAAGAGAAATAGAGGATTATATACATGAGGCCTATGGCTTAGAGATTGATGTGCTAAAAATAGAGGAGGGTGCTAGACATATTTTTACTCATTTGATTTGGGATATGACGTTGTATCGATGTGTTATAAAAGCCTCTAATAAAGGCAGTAAGATCATAGAATATCCTGAAAATCTCTGGGTAGGAAAAGAAGCATTTAATGAATATGCATTTCCAACAGCTTTTAGGAAGTTATTCCCTCTAATTTAAATACAGTTTAATCGTAAATAAACCACAAATTCCAGATAATTAAATGGATTTTTGTGGTTTGTTTGATTTCTATAGTAAAGTGGTTTAAAATATATTATACTTTAAAAGATATAACCTGATTTGTGACTCTAGAAGAGCATAAACAGAAAGGATAGATGAATTATATGAAAAGAGAATTAAGAGAAGATAAATTTATAAATATACAAAACAAGTTAAATGATGAATTAGTTGGTCAAGAAGGTTTTGTTAAAGAACTTACTGATTATTTTAAATTCAAAATTTCCGAAAATGAAAAAGGGGCATTGCTTTTAGTTGGAGATGGTGGAACCTTTAAAAAACAAAGTGTAAGATTGCTTTTTAAACAACTTAAAGAGGAAGATTTAATCCATAATAATGGATTAGATGAAATTGATTTAACGTCTTATAATTTTAATCTAGGTTATGATGCCTTTTTAACGGATCTATATGATAAGCTGAATAGTAGTTCTATTGCTGTGTTATTTAAAAATACCGAACAAGCAAGTGAAGAAATTCTATCTCTAATATCAAAACTCTATCCTAATACATGCTTAATGTTAAATAATGACTATATATTTAAAAACAAGTTCTTAATTGAGGCAGATGAAAACCACCAAAGCCAAAACAAAATCAATCAAATAGTTTGCCATAATAAATTTTTTATCTTCACGTACAATAATACAGAAAATCATTCATCTATAGAAGATAAATTTACCAATAAAGATAAGACCCTATATACAAAAAGTTTAACTGACCAAGAAAAATACATTCTAATGAAAAAAGAAGTATTTAAAGCCTTGGATAAGATACATGAAGGACTAGGTATGAATGTTTTGTGGGGAAGAGAAGACGGGCAAAATGATGTTGACTTTGACCTTTTTGTATTTTTACGTGAGAATTTTAGAGAAAGTACTTATTTTGATGTAAGAGAGTACATTTCTTATAAACTCTACAAACCTATTGTAAACCTTATAACAAAAGAGACTATTAAAGAGAAAGAAAAACTCCTCATCTATGTAGAGGAAAATGAAATCTACTGTAAGTATAACAGTGAAAGATACAGCCTTAGCGATTATCTAATACCAACATTAGAAGAAGCAAAGTACAAATTAGACTCTGTTATAGGGATGAGAGACCTTAAGGATTTTATCATTAATGTTGAAAACAATTATAAAGTACAAAATATAAGAGAGAGATTAGGTCTGCCAACATCCTATATGTCTCTTAATATGATATTTACTGGTAATGCAGGCACAGGAAAAACCAATGCAGCTAGAATAACTTATGAATACTTAAATGCTTTAGGCATATTGTCAAAAAGTATTTTCAAGGAAGTTAGTAAAGCAGACTTTGTAACAGAGAATATCAATGATACAGCAAAAAGAACTCACCAAGTTGTAAGTTCAGCTTTAGGAGGGGTATTATTTATTGATGAAGCTTATTCTTTGTGTGAAAGCAATGATGACAAAATAGGAAAAGAAATTGTTAATGCCTTGTTAAAAGAAATAGAAGACAATAGAGAAAATCTAATCGTTATCTTAGCAGGATATGAAAAAGATATGGAGAACTTTTTAAAATTTAATCAAGGATTAAAGTCAAGGTTTCCTAATATTATTCCTTTTGAGGACTACAATCCAGTAGAAATGTATGAGATTGCTGTGAATATTGCAAAATCAAAGGGGTATAAAATTGCAAACAATGTAAAATCTGAGCTTATAGATTTATTTGCTAAAAATCAGTTCACAGGTAAAACAGATTTAGGTAATGCTAGATTTGTTAGAAACATCGTAGAAAATGCCATAATGGATGCGTCTAAGAAATACTTGACGAATAGTGAAAAACAAATAGATTTACTAGAGAGTGATAATTTTAATTTTAAAGTAAAAGCCAAGTTTGATTTAGAAGAAAAATTAGATTCCATTATAGGTCTAGAGGATGTAAAAAAACTACTGAGAAGTCAATATCAATTAATTGTTGCCCAAGAAAAAAGAAAATCTGTTGGGGTAAAAACAAAACTTGAACAGAATTTAAATATGGTCTTTGCTGGTAACCCTGGAACTGGCAAAACAAGTATTGCAAGGTTAGTAGCAGATATGTTAAACAGTATGGGCTTACTAAAAGGTGGCCAATTAATTGAAACAGATCGCTCTCAGTTTGTATCGGAGTTACCAGGTGAAACGGCAAAAAAAACAGAGTCAAAGTTTAAAGAAGCCATTGGAGGCATTTTATTTATAGATGAAGCTTATACCCTTGCTAATGATACATTAGGAAGAGAGGCAGTAGAAACATTGCTTAAGCTTATTGAGGACTACTCTAAAGAAGTTATTGTAATACTAGCTGGCTATGAGCAAGAAATGGAAGATTTTTTTGATATCAATGTAGGCCTTAGATCAAGATTCCCATTATGGACAAACTTTGAAGATTATAAGCCAAATGAACTTTTAGACATAGCTATAAAGATAATAGAATCTAGTGGTTTTAAACTCTCTAAAAATGCCCATGCGGCTCTAAAAAATAGCTTTGTGGATATATATGAGAATGCTGATGCAGAGTCAGGAAATGGTAGAATGGTAAGGAATTACGTTGAAAACCTTATTAGAGTACAAAGCATGCGAATTGCAGAAGAAAATATATCAGTTTATGAGATGAACTTAATTACTATTAAAGACATAGAGAAAGTGAATATCGCTGAATACGACAGTAATTTTGACATAGAAAAGAAAATAGAAACTTTAGTTGGTAATGAGGCAAAGGCATTTTTAAGAAATCAGTATAAATTATTAAAAGTAAAAGAAAAAAGAAAAAAACTAGGTATAGGCAGTGATTTGAATAAATACAACCATATGATTTTTACAGGAGAAAAAGGGACAGGTAAAAAAACTGTATTAAACATATTATCAGAAATGCTCTATACTATGGGCAGTATAAAAGCTAAAAAAATAGTTGAAGTAGATAAAAGAGATTTAATATCTTTTGCTAACCAAAAGGGTGTTTTAGAAGAAGTTCTAAATAAATGCTTAGGAAAGTTGGTATTTATTGATCATTGGGATTTGCTACCACCGGATGATGGAGATAAAATAGCATCTGAGTTAATTAAGTTTATTGATAAAAATAAAAATAGGATTTGTATTATTCTTTCTGGGGATAAAAATAATATGAAGAAATTAGTATTCTCTAACGCAGCATTGAATTATAGGTTTCCTATCTGGGTTGATTTTGAAAACTATAATAAAAAACAACTGTTTGATATAGGTATAAACCTTTTAATAGATAAAGGGTATGTACTGGATAAAGAGACAGTGCAATCCCTTAATAAGACAATTGGAGAATTAGAAGAAAGTGCAGAAGTACATTTAAAAAATGGTCTTTTAGTTGAACAGTATTTAGATTATCTCATTAGAGAACAAAGTGTACGGGTTTGGGATGAAAAACTCAGTCAAAAACAGATCAATGTTATAACGATAAAGGATATTGATAACAGTAAAGAAGAGTTTTTAAAAAAGAACAGGCAATAACAAAATTATGAAGGGAAATATATGCTTATAAATGCATATATTTCTTTTTTTAAAAAATAATCAGTACATAAATTAAAAACAAAGGATTTATAACATCAATTCATACTCTAGAATTCAATTATTTGACAATGATTAACATCTATAGTACAATTTAATTAGGTAGTTGATTTTTTGCAAGCTTTATGAAATGAAGGTTGTTTCATAATAATTAGCGCTGCAATAGACAAGCCTTGTTTTTTATTTATCTTATGTAAATAAAAAACTAAAAGTAAATAAGGCGGAAAGGATGGCGAATTAATATGTTATATGAAATAGTTAATGAATTTCCAAATGATTTATTTTTCCAGCAAGAGGGACCTTTAATATCCCTTTATCAACCTACCCACAGATTTTATACAGAAAATAAACAAGACCCTATACTTTTTAAAAATTTAATAAAGGAAATTGAAGGTTCACTAGCACAAAAGTATTCGAAGAAAGAGATATATCCTATAATGAGCCCTTTTTATCAAATTGAGAAAGATTTGGACTTTTGGAATCATACTTTAGATGGATTAGCAATATTTGCTACAACAAATAATTGTAAGGTATATAAATTACACCGAACAGTGGACCCTTTGGCCATAGTAGCTGAAAGTTTTCATATTAAACCTCTTATAAGAACATTTCAATCATCTAACAAATATCAACTATTAGGGTTAAGTGGTGATAAATTTACATTATATGAAGGCAATAGATATGGTATTGAGGAAGTTAAAATAGATCCTAGTATGCCGAGAACGATCGAAGAAGTTTTAGGGGAGCAATACACCGATTCATATTTGGCCCACGGTGTTTATGGAAGTGGAGCAGGTTCCACTATTTATCACGGACATGGTGGCAAAAGTGATGAGATGGATAAAGATGTAGAAAAGTTTTTTAGATATGTGGATCGATTTGTACTTGAGAATTACTCTACTTCTTCAAACTTACCTTTAATATTAGTTTCATTGAAAGAGTACCACAATACATTTATGAATATAAGTAACAATCCATACTTGGTAGAAGAAGGCATAAAAGGCTCTTATGATTCTTTTGATATAGACAAGTTAAAAGAGAAGGCTTGGGAGTTAATCGAACCTATTTATCTTAATAAAACAAAAAAATTAGTCACCAGTTATATGAATGCAAAAGCAAGTTTGTTAGGCTCTGATAATATAGAAGAAATCGCAAAAGCTACCTATGAAAACAGAGTGGAAACCATTCTTATTGAATCTGAAAAAATAATACCTGGTAAAGTAGATGAAGATACAGGTGAGATACACTTTGGAAGTCT